>DATNOW010000475.1:0-2498 GCA_036703515.1 Chroococcidiopsis sp. | reverse complement strand
GATTGTCCAAGCGACACAGTGGCTCTTAGCCTGCCCAGCGATAATCACCGCGTCAAACTCCAGCAGCTTTTGGATAAACCGCGTATTTTTTTGTGCGATCGGGCGACCATCCGGGCCATTCAGCACCTCTGGGCGCAGGACAGAATAGTTTTCAGTCAGAGGATTGCCGCCCTTAATTTCAAAATTGGTCTGACTGCTGCGAGCGATCGCATGGACAAAACACGCTTCCTCTACCGCCGAAACCAGCGCATGGCCAATGCCGCCCAGCATGGCGTGGTAGGGCCAAATCGTCAGCGGATACTTACCGTCATGGCTCAGCCGCTGAACATAGTGCAGCGCAAAATTTTGCAGCGCCATATAGTTGCCCTTAGCCAGAGAATAGGCGATCGCTGGATTCACCGCCCACTTGCCCTGCTGCACCTGATCGAGGGTAATCATTGTCAGCGGAGCCGGATGATCGCCCTGATCATTCACCCAAAACGCGCTGTGAAAGATCTGCATCGTTGTGTGGGTATCCATCGTCGGCGCAATTTCCGTAATCACCCCAGCATTGCGATAGATAAACTGACAGAGACGCAGATTGTCATCCACCGCCGCCGTACCCGAACGCCCGCCGACAAATAGCTCAAACTCGGGAATGCAGAAAGTATTTTGGACATCGATCGCCATCAGGCAGATGCGGGTGCGATCTTTCGCCGCAGGCTGGATGCCCTGTTGTTTTGCCCAGGCTCGCGCTTGAGTGGCTCGGTCTTGGTAAGGCACCCGCCACACCTGGCCAACCTGCTGGGCATCAAAAAAAGCAGGAATCGCCAGGGTGTTGAGAGTCGTCAGGGTCATAATAAACCTCCAAGGATGGTTAAGAAATAGCTAGAGCTGAACTAGAGGCTGGAAATGCAGCCTAGAGGTTGGATTTAACCGAAAACTAGAGAAATACTGAATGCGATAGATTAGGGAAAAGCTATGGACGGGGCGAAACCTGGCATGGCAGAGTAGGAAGCGCAGCGTGAGCAACCACGGTTAAGACAGCTCGTGGCCAGCACCCGCCGGAATTTACCTGGGGCAACGTAATCATGGCAAACACTCCTAAGTGGCAAGGGACAAATTGGCCTTGGGCCAAGCAATGGGGCGCTTGGTGGCTAGGAGCCTGTGTGGGCACCGCCCTGGTTCAGATTGTTTTTGATGCGATCGCCACACTGTTTATGCTGCGGTTAGGAACCGAGGGAATGGGGCCAAACCCCTGGGTGCTAGCTTTATTTCGGCTGTTGGGAGCAACGGGTGGTGGCCTATTGCAATGGGCAGTGTTAAAGCAGGCGATCGCCCACAGTCGGGGCTGGGTGGCGGCTACAGGCATCGGCAGTGCCTTGGGTCTGCTGGCCTCTAATGGGCTATGGGCTGCGACCGTGATCCCCGTCGATCAAAATCCTCTGGAGTCATTTTTGATGCCGCCTACGTCAGTACTGCCGCAGTTTTTGTTTGATGGGGTGTATGGCGCAGTTCTAGGAATCGTGCAGTGGTTGGCATTACGGAGCATCGCTAAGCCAGCGGGGGCAAAGCAGACCGGACTGTTGGCGTGGCCGACTGGCTGGATTGGGGTAAGTGTCGTGGCGGTAATCGCCAATACGGTGGCGATCGCCTTGATCGTGCGAGGGTTTGGCATGGCTGGGCTTGATGTCGGGGGCAGCTATGATCCTGTCTACTGGGCGATCGCCCTCGTGGGTGCATTAATCTATGGCGCAATTACGGGCGGCTTTTGGACTTTGCACCTGTCGCCGGCACCGTCGGCACCGTCGCCGGAGCCATGACCAGACGAGTAATAGTATGCTCAGTCACCACCACCAGATCGCCATTGCCGGGCAGCAGGCGAGCATGACTGTCGACAAAGGGTTCGGTATCGGGGAATGACTGCGTGTGGTGGAGATGTCCCTGCACCAGATCGATACGAATGATGCCCTCATCCGTCGGAGCCAGCAAAAATGAACCGCTAGCCAGATAGGGACAGGGATCCGCCCGCGATCGCCCATTCCCCAGCGTCGCCAGCCACGACCCATCCCCCTCCGTCGCCACCGTCATCGCCATCACCGTCCCGTCTCGCCGCACCACCACACAGCGATCGCGCAGTTGCCCCTGCTCTTGGGTCGTGAGAAACAGCCAGGCATACTCAGCGCTAAACGCACAGGTCGCATCCACCAACTGCCCCTGCCACGGCGGAATTTGCAAGTGGTCATCCAGACGCGATCGCTGCCCGTCGACAATAAACGCCACATTGAAATTGCCCGCCCGATAGAGCCCCAGCCCAAACTCCGCCCCCAGCCAAAAATAAGTCTGCCCCGGCAACACATCCCCCAGGTAGGTCGCCATCCCCCCAGCATCACCAGCATTGCCAGCACGCTGACGGCGCAGTTGCCCCTGCTCCACCCAATACAGCGCCCCACCATTGACCTCAAACAGAGCCGTATTGCCCCGACTATCCACCGCCAGGCGATCGCTCTGGATATTGC
>DATNOW010000474.1:0-8632 GCA_036703515.1 Chroococcidiopsis sp. | reverse complement strand
TAGCCTGTTCCCCCACTTCGCCCTGAAACCGGATGTAGGGTTCGACCAAAAACGCGACATTGTGCTGACGCAGGCGATCGCTCAAGGACTGCCATTGGATCATTTCTAAAATTACCCCCCAGTGCCGCACTGGGATCGCTTTGCCATCAACAGCGTTAGCGGCGATCGCCCCTAGCGCCTGCGGGGCCCAGTGGGCGGTAATTTGGTGCCCAAACAGGTTGAAGTCAATCCAGCGATCGCTGGTTCGACCAACGGTGCAGCCCAGCACGGTTTCGTAAAACTGCCGGGTATCATCCAGGTCAGCAACCGGAAAGGCCACGTGGAAGGGGCGGAGGCTCGTCGTCGGGGTAATCGTCTGGGGAATCGTCATGGGGAATCGTTAAGAAGTAGGGGTACGCCGCCCCACCAGGCGATCGCGCAATTGTTTGATCCGATCGCGAAACTTAGCGGCTTCTTCAAACTCTAACCGCTTGGCTGCATCTTTCATCTGCGCCTCTAGCTGCACGATCAGGTCGGGGATATTTTCCAGGGGCAGCTCGTCGGCCTGTTCGTAGACCATGTCTAGCTCGTGGGCGCTGAGTCGGCGCGACATCTCCAGCGACTGCAAAATCGAGTTAGTTTGCCGACGGATGATGGCCTGCGGCGTAATCCCATGTTTTTCGTTATAGGCTTTCTGAATCTGGCGACGGCGTTCGGTTTCTTCGATCGCTTTGGCCATGCTGTCGGTCATGTTGTCGGCATACAGCACCGCCTGACCGCTGACATGGCGCGCCGCCCGCCCAATCGTCTGAATCAGCGATCGCGCTGCCCGCAAAAAACCTTCCTTATCGGCATCGAGGATGGCAACCAGAGACACCTCCGGCAAGTCTAAGCCTTCCCGCAGCAGGTTCACCCCAATCAGCACGTCAAAATCGCCCTTGCGCAGGTCTTGCAAAATTTCGATGCGCTCAATCGAGTTAATCTCGGAGTGCAGATAGCGCACCCGCACGGCCCGCTCCTGGAAATATTCGGTCAGATCTTCGGCCATGCGCTTGGTCAACGTCGTCACTAGGGTGCGCTCTGACCGCTGCGCCCGCTCTTTGACTTCGCCCAAAAGGTCGTCGATTTGCCCCTCGGTCGGGCGGACAAAGATTTCAGGGTCGAGCACCCCGGTGGGACGGATGATTTGCTCGGCCACGTTGGCTTCTGAAATGCCCAACTCCCAGTCACCAGGCGTCGCAGAGACAAAAACGCACTGATCGACTTTTTGCCAAAACTCTTCTTCTTTGAGCGGTCGGTTGTCGGCGGCGCTGGGTAGCCGAAAGCCGTGCTCGATCAGCACCATTTTGCGGGCCCGATCGCCGTTATACATGCCCCGCAGTTGGGGAATGGTGACGTGGGATTCATCGATCACCAGCAGCCAGTCTTTGGGAAAGTAGTCGATCAAGCATTCTGGCGGCGAACCGGGCGATCGCCCCGCGAGGTGACGGGCATAGTTTTCAACGCCGTTGCAATAGCCTACTTCCCTGAGCATTTCGAGGTCGTAGCGGGTGCGCTGTTCCAACCGCTGGGCTTCGAGCAGCTTGTTTTCTTTTTCTAGGGCTTCGAGGCGTTCGGCCAGTTCCTCTTGGATGGCTCTGCAGGCCTCCTCTAGACGGTCTTCAGGGGTGACAAAGTGCTTGGCCGGGTAGATATTGATCGCCTCCATGCTTTGCAGCGTTTCGCCCGTAATCGGGTCAATGTAGCGAATCGCGTCAATCTCGTCGCCAAAAAACTCAATGCGGATAATCCGGTCTTCGTAGGCCGGGCCAATTTCCAACACGTCGCCCTTAACCCGAAACCGCCCCCGTCCCACATCCAGGTCGTTGCGCTCATACTGAATGGAGGCTAAATCGCGCAATACCGTACGCTGGTTGGTTTCCATGCCCACAGCAAAAGGCACCGCCGCATTCAAGTATTCGGACGGAATCCCCAAACCGTAGATGCAGCTAATCGAGGCCACCACGATCACATCCCGCCGCTCAAACAGCGATCGCGTCGCCGAGTGGCGCAGCATGTCGATTTCTTCGTTGATCGAGGCCGTCTTGGCAATGTAGGTGTCGGTAACGGGGATGTAAGCTTCAGGCTGGTAATAGTCGTAATAGCTGATGAAATATTCAACGGCGTTGTGGGGAAAAAATTCGCGCAGCTCGTTGCACAACTGGGCCGCCAGAGTTTTGTTGTGGGCCAACACCAGGGTCGGTTTGCCAATGTTTTGAATCACCCGCGCCATGGTGTGGGTTTTGCCAGTGCCGGTGGCACCCAGCAAGGTCTGATAGCGATTGCCCGACTCTAGCATCTCGGTGAGTTGGGCGATCGCCTTGGGTTGATCGCCCTTGGGCTCAAACGGGGCCTTGATGTTAAAATCCATACCTGATTTTCGGGGACGAGGGTTTTACAGGACGATCCATCAGTACACCCTTTCTATAATGACGGATCGCTCCCGGTTCGTGGAGTAGCGGTAATGGCAAATGGACGGCGAATGGACTGCAAATAGGCGGCAAATAAATGGCGAATGTACGGTAGACGTAGGGGCGCACCTCTGTGCGCCCTAGATGTTTTGGTGGTTTCCTTGGTGCAGATTACGAGGCGATCAAGGGCGATCGCCCGACCCATCACCGACCGCATCACCGATCGCAGTTTCAGCGTGATAATCACCCGATTTACCGCCCGTTTTGCTGACCAGATGGATATTTTCGATCTGCATCGACTTTTCTAGGGCTTTGGCCATGTCATAGAGGGTCAAGGCGGCCACCGACACCGCCGTCAACGCCTCCATTTCAACCCCCGTTTCGGCCTTGGTTTTGACCTCCGCCCGAATTTCGTAGCCCGGCAGCTCAGGAAGGGGAATCAGATGGACTTCTACCTTATGCAGCGGCAGCGGATGGCACAGCGGAATCAGCGCAGAGGTTTGCTTGGCCGCCATAATCCCCGCCAGTCGCGCCGTTCCCAGCACGTCTCCCTTAGGGGCATCCCCCGCCTGAATCGCCCGAAACGTTTCGCCCTGCATCCGCACCTGCCCGACAGCTACGGCATGGCGCACCGTTTCCGCTTTGCTCGACACATCCACCATCTGGGACTGCCCCGTGGGGTCAAGATGGGTTAATGGTAAAGGGGCGATCGCCGCCCGATCGGGTGCCGACTTTTTTGAGCTATTTTTTTGTTGAACTTTTTTGTTGGACATTGGGTTAGGGTATGCTACGATAGAAATTCTGAACGGGGGCTTGTAGCTCAGTGGACTAGAGCACGTGGCTACGGACCACGGTGTCGGGGGTTCGAATCCCTCCTAGCCCGTTTTATTGGTAAAACTCACTATAGTTTTAGATTGGGTGCCAGAGAAATCTAGCGCCCAATCTTTTTCAGTACTCTACCCTTATCTGTTGCCTGTCCCTGCTGGAAATACCCTTAGAACTGGCAGATAATTTCAGGCGCAACGGGGCACTGCTGCTGGGTAATAGGATTGCCAATCAGTCCCAGATAGCGCAACTGCCCCAGAGACGATAACGCCTCGACCGACTGCACCTGGTTGTGGCTGAGATCCAGTTCTTCGAGGGACGTTAACTCCGCCAAGGGCTGCACGTCTACGATTTGATTGTTAGACAGTCGCAGGGAGGTTAACCCCTCAGGCAGCGGCGGCACTGTGACAATTTGGTTATCGGCTAGCGATAGCTCGCGCAAATTGGCTAACGCGCTCAGCGGTCGCAAGTCGCTGATCCGGTTGCCATCGAGGGTCAGTGCGGTCAGGTTTGGCAGATTCGCAAGGGGGCTAAGGTCGCTGATGGCGTTATTGCCTAAGTTTAGGTACTCTAGACGCGTCAAGTTGCGGAGCGCTGTCAGGTCGCTAATTTGATTGAGATCGAGAGCAAGGTTGGTCAAATGAGTCAGATTGGCCAACGGGCTAATGTCTTGAATGGCGTAGTTAACGCTGAGGTCAAGCTGCTGCAACTGGGTCAGGTCGGCAAGCGGGCGCAGATCAGACAGGGCAGTATTGCCCCACAGCGATAAGCGCTGCAAGCGGGTCAGCGATCGCAGCGGCGACAGATCGCGAATTTGCCCAGTGCTATCGGTCGCGATCGCCAGCGTCGTGAGGTTGGTCAGGCGGGCTAACGGGCTCAGATCGGTAACCTGTGACGCATTCCAATAAAACTCAATTCGCTGCAAATTCGTCAAGGTGCCCAGCGGCCCCAAATCAACCACCGCCTGGGATTGGGCATTATTGATCACCAGCTCTGTGCGCTGCTCTAGCACCGCTGCGGCGCGATCGCACTCCCGAGTCTCCGCCACCTCCAGCAGCGTATTGACCGTCACCTGCTGATCGGGCGTGAGGCTGGGCAATGCCCGACACCATTCGGCAAAGGTGGCGTAGTGGGGTGCAGGAGCCTCAGGGGAAACAGGGGTGACAGAGGAAACTGGTGCAGTCGGTACAGCGGTCGGTATGGCGGTCGGCACAGGAGTCGGTACAGCGGTTGGTACAACTGGCTGGGCGATCGCGGGCACCACCATCCCAAGCCAACTCAGTGCTGCTACGGAAATACCGGCCCTATAAACACCTGCCCTATAAATACCGGCCCTATAAACACCCGCCTGTCTACCCTTCGTTAACGGCCCACAACCCTGCATTGTCGTGCTCACCCTTCTAGCAATATGCGATTAACAATATGCGATCGCATCCAGTGTAAACGGTGCATCCGAATCAAAGGTCACCTTAGCAATGCCGTGGCTGCTCAATTTCATTTCGTGCTGAGGAAACGCAGTCGTCTGGGCAGGCTGAGATGACACGTAGTTGCGGTTTCCAGCAGAATGCTTAGCCAAAACGCGATTGGCGTGGTCGTAGGCCGTCACCGTCACCTGACGCGCCCCAGTCAAACTCGCATTAACCTGCTGGCGCGGCTGGGCAAAGTGGGCCACCATGTTCGAGCGGCCGGCAATGGGCAGCAACGACAAGGCACCGGGTCGGGGCGAAAACGCCGAATTAGATGGGTAGAGGGCGATCGCCCCTTCAAACCAAACGCCCTCTGATTTGTACTGCCCCTCGACTGTTTCAAAAGCCGTCAGTCGCTGCAAGTCGAGAATAACCCACTCAGGGCTAGGACGATGGGGGGCAATCGTTCCACTGCCCGGATTAAAGTCAATCGCAATCGGCGGGAGAGAGTCGCGAACCTGATTGGGTGGAAATTCGGAAGCCTGCATAACCTGCATATCGTAAAGAATTCATCAAGCTACACGTCACTATGAAGAAACTACACAGGGAAATTCACGGTTCCTTAATCTTTACCAATGTTCGACTCTCCTTCCCGGCTGTCAGGACAGTTTCCTGATTGGTCATTGCCCAGAGGCATTGGGCGATCGCCCCAAGCCCCCAAATCGACTGCCCAGCCTCCTCCATCTAGATAGCAATCTATTAGTGTCGCTCTATGAAGCCTGTGTCGAATCCCAATGTGCCATCGTTAACGCCATCCTTGACTGCATCTCAAAGTTAAGGGAAACTAGCAATGAACTGATGTAGGGTCATCAGAATTTACTAAGTTCCATTAAGCTTCATGTCAAAGAAATTCTGTTGTTCAATACTGATTAACAGAATTGCTTGTTTTATAGAATTTAGGAATGCGATCGCGATCGCATTTTCCTGAGCCCTCTATCCGTCTCGCCCCTGCGTAGCGTCAGTGAACTGCATGGAAACACTGGAATTCATCATTTATCCAGACGGCCGTGTCCAAGAGAAGGTCACCGGTATCATAGGGCGCTCGTGTGCGGAGGTGACGGCCGCCATTGAAGCACAGCTTGGACGAGTTGTGAGTCAAGAGCAAACCTCCGACTATTTTGCACAACCACTCCAACAGGCTGCTTCGGTTACCTCCCAAGCAACCGCTAGCGAATGGTAATTTTTTGTCTCTGATTTAAGTTGATTTAAGTTCTGTCCAGTTTAGATGGGTTGAATAGCACACTATGTCACACTTTAGCCAAATTAAAACTCAAATTCGTGACCTCGTTTCTCTACAGGCTGCCCTCAGCGATTTGGGCATCGACTGGAAAGCTGGCCCTCAAGACGTTAAAGGCTATCGTGGTCAGACCCATACCGCCGAGGTTGCCATCGAGCAAGACAATGGTTTTGACATTGGCTTTCGCTGGAACGGTCAAGAATATGAGCTAGTGGCTGATCTGCAATATTGGAAGCAACCCCTCTCTGTGCAGGGCTTTATCAATCAAGTCACCCAGCGCTACGCCTACCACACGGTTGTGAACGAAACCACCCGTCAGGGTTTCCAAGTGGCTGAGCAAGAAAAGCAGCCCGACGGCTCGATTCGTCTGGTTGTGCAGCGCTGGAACGGCTAAGCGGCAGCGCGACAATCTAGGCAGACAATCTAGGCAGATCTAAGTGAGGGGCGAGATGATCTCGCCCCTGCTTGTTAATACAGATCGTTCAACGCACTATGACAGACTTTTCTGCATTTTCGACCAGTGCTGATGCCTCTGCTGCTAGCTCTACCCAATCGACACAAACGGGTCTAGAGCCTGAATTGGGCGGGCTATGGCGTGATGCCCCAGAGCGCACGGGGCTAGAACCCGAACTCGGCGGCGTTGTGCGGCAAAAGGGGGTGTATGTCGATGAGGTGACCTGCATTGGCTGCAAACACTGCGCCCACGTGGCCCGCAACACGTTCTATATTGAGCCCGACTATGGGCGATCGCGGGTGATCCGGCAGGATGGCGACTCTGACGACGTGATCCAAGAGGCGATCGACACCTGCCCGGTCGACTGCATCCACTGGGTCGATTACACCGAGTTACGCCAACTCGAACGCGATCGCGTCGATCAGGTTATTCCCATTGCCGGGTTTCCGATTAACCAGGCCACAGTTACCTCCAAGCGGCGCAAGGCGCGACGGCAACCCAAACCCCACGATCCCTCTAGCGCTCCCTCCTAAGGATCGAGGCCAAACTAAAAAAGCCGCCTGCGCAATGCAGGCGGCTTTTTAGGTTGCTACAGCTTACTTAACAGCAGCCACAAGCTTAGCCGATGCGCCATCGGTTTCTAGCTCTTGAAGCTGGCTGAGAATGGTGCTGATGTTTTTCTTGGCATCACCAAACAGCATCCGCGAGTTTTCTTTATAAAACAGCGGATTTTCGACCCCAGCATAGCCACTGGCCATACTGCGCTTGAGCACCACGACGGTTTTTGCTTTCCAAACTTCCAGCACCGGCATCCCAGCGATCGGGCTGTTGGGGTCTTCCATGGCGCTGGGGTTGACGGTGTCGTTTGCCCCGACCACCAAGACCACATCGGTTTCGGGGAAATCTTCGTTGATTTCGTCCATCTCTAAGACGATGTCGTAGGGGAGGTTGGCTTCAGCCAGCAGCACATTCATGTGGCCGGGCATCCGTCCAGCCACAGGGTGAATGCCAAACCGCACGGCAGTCCCACGCTTCCGCAGAATGTTGGTAACTTCAGAAATCGGGTGCTGAGCTTGAGCCACCGCCATGCCATAACCCGGCACAATGATGACGCTCTTAGCCCGCAGCAGAAATTCGACGGTTTCATCCACTGTGGTGGGGATGGCCTCACCTTCGATGGCCGCGGCCGCTTGACCGCTGCTGGCACCGCCGCCAAAGCCGCCCATGATCACGCTAAAGAAGTTGCGGTTCATGGCTTTGCACATGATGTAGCTGAGGATTGCGCCGCTGCTACCGACCAGTGCGCCCGTAATAATCAGCAGGTCGTTGGAGAGCATGAAGCCCGCCGCCGCCGCTGCCCAACCGGAATAGCTGTTGAGCATCGAAATCACCACGGGCATGTCAGCACCGCCGATCGCCATCACCAGGTGTAAACCAAGCACACCCGCGATCGCCGTCATAATCAGCAGTGGGGTCAGCCCACCGGGACTAGGAGCCGCCATAAACGGAACGGCCAGCACCACCATAGCCACAACCATAGTCAGGTTGAGGAAATGGCGGGCGGGTAGGGTCAGCGGCTTGCTGCTAATCACGCCCCGCAGTTTGCCAAAGGCGATGATCGAGCCGGTAAAGGTAACGGCCCCAATCAACACACCAATGTAAATTTCCAAGTTGTGGATGGTTTCTTCCACACCCACCAGGGCATGACCGACTTCCAAGTAGTTGGCAATGCCGACGAGCACCGCCGCCATCCCGACAAAGCTGTGCAGCACAGCCACCAGTTCGGGCATGGAGGTCATGGCCACCCGTGAGGCGATCGTGGCACCGACGATCACGGCGGGCAGCACGGCGGCCAGCAGCACAACATAGCCGGTGCCGTTGACGCTGGCGATCGCCGTTGCCACCACAGCAATCAACATCCCGGCGATGCCGTAGAGGTTGCCTTTTTTGGCGGTGCCTTGGTCAGACAGGCCCCCCAAGCTGAGAATAAATAAAGCGCTGGCCGCAATATAGGCGACCGTTAAAAGATTGTTAGACATGATTCTCGGTTGCGTAAGGTCTGAGGGTTGAGTACTGCGGGTTATGGGGGTTATGCGGGTTATGCGGGTTAAAGAGTTTGGCGGGTTAGAGGGTTCTGCGGTCGGATCGTTGAGACTGACCGCTGAAACTTGCCGCTAAAACCTGCCGCTAAAACCTACCGCTGAAACATCTTCAGCATTCG
>DATNOW010000473.1:0-6846 GCA_036703515.1 Chroococcidiopsis sp. | reverse complement strand
GCTGCACGGCATCCCGATCACGATCAAAGACCTCACCGCCACCGCTGGGCTACGCACCACCTACGGTTCACCCCTCTACGAACGCCACATTCCCACCACCGATGACTTCTGCGTGGCTCGTCTCAAAGCCGCCGGAGCGATCATCATTGGCAAAACCAGCGTGCCACCCTTTGGCTTTGGCACCGGCACCGACAATCCCCTGATCGGCATTACCCGCAACCCCTACGACCCCAGCCGCAGTTGCGGTGACTCTAGCGGCGGCGCGGCGGTTGCGGTCGCTACCGGTATGGGATATCTGGCCCAAGGCAACGACCTTGGCGGGTCTGTTCGCACACCGGCCAGCTTTTGCGGCATCGTTGGGCTGCGGCCAGCGATCGGGCGCATTCCCCGCGCCCCCAAACCGCTGCTATGGGAGTCGCTGATCAGCGATGGCTGCATGACCCGCACGGTCGAAGATGCCGCCCTGATGCTAGCTGCGATGGCCGGCTTTGACCCTCGCGATCCCGTGGCGATCGCCCAGCCCCAGTGGCACCCCTCTCTCTTTCGCCATGACACCCCAGCACCACCCTTGCGCGTTGGCTACAGCCCCAATCTGGGCATTGCCCTTGTCGATAGCGAAGTCGAACGCGGCTTTTTGCAGGCCATCACCACGATGCAGGCAGCCGGACTCTCTGTGCAGCCTGCCCACCCCACCTGCATTAACGTCCAATCGACCTTTGAAACCCTGCGCGCTGCCCTGATCTATCAGCTCTATGGGCACTATTTGAGCACCCATCCCGAAACCCTCAGCCCCACCATGCGCTGGGAAATTGAGCAAGGCGTAGACCTCTCTGCCGACGCCTACCTCAACGCCGAAACCCCGCGCGGACGACTCTATCGCCAATTTCTCAACTTTTTCCAAACCTACGATATCCTCGCTATCCCCACCGCCAGCGTGCCCCCCTTTCCCGTCGAGCAAGCCACTGTCACCGCCATCAACGGCCATCCCCTCCGCAACCCGATCGACGACCTCACCCTGACCTACACCATTTCTCTGACGGGCCTACCCGCCCTCTCCATTCCCTGCGGCCAAACGGCAACGGGTCTGCCCCTAGGGATGCAGCTAGTCGGTAAACCTCACGGCGAAGCGGAGCTATTGCAGTTTGCTTACTTCCTCCAAGAACAGCTCCACTTCCGCCATCGCTGGCCGTTGGCTGGCCATTGAATGATGCGTAGCGCTGGTAGGAAAGGGCGATCGCAGCCGGGGGGCTACGGGTTGGCTTAAGACCTCGGAAGTTTTCAAAAAACTTCCGAGGTCTTGGGGCAGGGAGCTATGGGTTGGCTTAGGGAGTGACTGCGGCCTATGCCTTGGGGCGGGGGTAGCGCACCATCAGCGCCTTGACCTGCTCAGCATGGTAAGAACTGCGGGTCAGCGGCGACGACACCACCTGCAAAAAGCCCATCTCTTCACCCAGCGATCGCCAACGATCAAACTGCTCTGGCGTCACAAACTCGCTAACTCCCAGATGCTTTTGGCTAGGCTGGAGGTATTGCCCAATGGTGAGAATATCGCAATCGACCGTGCGCAGGTCGCGCATCACCTGCTGCACTTCCTCGTCGGTTTCACCCAGCCCGGCCATAATGCCCGACTTGGTATAAACCCACGGGGCAATTTCGCGGGCGCGGCGGAGCAGCTCCAGCGATCGCCCATAGTCGCCTTGAGGACGCACCCGCCGATACAGCCGAGGCACCGTTTCGGTATTGTGGTTGAGCACATCGGGCTGGGCTGCCAAAATCAGCGCCAGCGCGTCCCAGTTGCTGCACAGGTCGGGGATCAGCACCTCAATCGTCGTTTGCGGAGACACGCGCCGCACGGCATCCAAACAGTTGACAAACTGCTGCGCGCCGCCATCGGGTAGATCATCCCGATTCACCGACGTAATCACGACATGGTTGAGATTCATTCGCCGCACGGCTTCGGCTAAGCGCTCTGGCTCAGTCGGGTCGAGGGCCTTGGGCTTTTTCTCAAAGTCGATATCGCAGTAGGGGCAGGCTCGCGTGCAGGCGGGGCCCATGATCAAAAACGTCGCTGTGCCGTGGTGGAAGCACTCACCAATGTTGGGACAGGAGGCTTCTTCACAAACCGTATTCAGTTCTAAATCGCGCAGAATTTCGGTAACGGTGCCAATCCGCTCCCGTTGGGGAGCTTTGACGCGGAGCCAGTCTGGTTTTTTGGGTGTAACGGTCACGGTGATGGGTGGATGAAGGGATAGGGCGATCGCAACGAGTGATGAATAACGAGTGACAAATGACTCAAGTCAGACCAACGATAGACTTAGATCCTAGCGTTTGCGCTGCCGTTTTCCAAGTCTGTCTGGCAATCGGCTAGGGTGATGCCCGCTCTGTTGCAGTCTTTGACTAGTCTCTGACTGGTTTTCACGCCATGATTGATCGTTCTGTGGTGAGTGTTAGGTATGGGTCTAGAGGAGCTAGAGGGGCGATCGCCGCTGCTCTGGCGGTCGGCCTGCTGGGTTTGGGGGGCTGTTCCACAGATTGGATTCAGTCTGCCCAAAAGACGGTGCAGGATCTAAACCAAAACGTTCACGATCTCGAAACTGTGAAACAGGCGTTGATCAAGCATTACGCGCTAAATAACAACAACGTCAATGTGTCGGTTGTGGGCAATGCTTTTGATATGAAGCAGGCATCGGTGCGATCGCTGACGGTGCAAATGATCAACGTCCCGGCCGGGCAGCTCGACTCTAGCGCCCAAGAGCAGGCAGCTCTTGAAATCGCTCGCATTGCCTATGCCAGCTATGACGGCTCTCTCGATCCGACGAATGTTGTCGTTATCTTTGTCGAATATAAAAACTACTTCGTTCTGCAATACAACAGCACTTCGGCACCCTATACCTTTGAGCGGTCGGAACTGGTCGGGGAGGGGGTGTGAGGGGTTGGTTCGACTGCGCTCACCAACCGGGGGAAGAAGGAAGGGTGAAGGGAGTTAGCGGAGTTGGGCGATCGCGACGCCAGCTAAAATCATGAGCCCGCCGAGGACTACGTCGAGACCGATGGTTTCTCCGAGGAATAGGTAGCCGCCGAGGACGCTGGCCAGGGGGATAACGTAGAGAAATAAACCGGCTTGGGAGGCCCCAAGATGAGATACACCAAGGTTCCACAGCAGCGTGGCCATAACGGTGCTGCCGATGGCTAAGAGCAGCAAGGCTAACCACCCAATCGGGTCAAGCTGACTGAGGTTTTCAGCAAGCCCATCACCCATAAATAGGGTTGGCAGTAGAGCGCTGGCGAGAGTGTTGACGCTGGTAAAGGGCAGCACGCCATACTTGAGGCTGAGGGGCTTCATGGCGACGCAATAAATTGACCACATCAACACTGACAGCAAGACGAGCCCAACCCCAATCAGCGTGCCGCTGCTTTGCGCGATGGGTTGCAAGGTGGGCTGCGAAGCAGATTGCAAGGCGGGCTGCAAGGCAGACGGGCCAAGCAAAATAACGAGTCCCACTAGCGATAGCCCCAATCCTAAAAACAGTCCCCGCGATGGCCGCTCTTTGAGGAACAGCACCGACAGCAGGATGATCATAATTGGCCCGGTGGCAGATAGGAGCCCGATTAGCCCCGAGGAAATCCACTGCGCCCCGAAGGTGACGGGGATGTAGTAGCCATCCATGCCGACTAGGCCGAGCAGGGCCGCTAGCAGCAGGTCACGTCGTGTCCAGCCAACCGCCCGGATTTGGAGCAAGATCGGCAAAAACAAGACTGAGGCGATCGCCAACCGCACGGCTACCATTTGCATGGGCGTAATTTCAGTCACCAGATGGCGCATGGCGACTGGGGCCAGCCCCCAGCACAATACCGCTACAATCAACCCACCGATCACCGCAATCCGAGGCATGAAATCTCCTTAAAAAACAGATGTACCCCTATCATCATGCGCCCTACCATCATCCAGAAGATAGGGGCATCCTGCACCGAGTTGGGCTAAGTTCTTTAGGCTAGGGGTAAGAGGATTTCAAATTCTGTGCCGATGCCAGGAGCCCGTTCATCAGCGGCAGCTTCACTAACGGCAGCTTCACCAGCGGCAGATTTACCATCAGCAGATTCACCAGGAGCAGCTTCACCAGGGGCAGATTCAGGGGCAAAATTACCCCCACCCTTGGCGGATGCGACTAAGGGCGATCGCAGATAAAGTTTGCCGCCGTGTTTGGCCGTGACGATTTGGTAGCTCATGGCTAGGCTGGTTTCTTTATCGGCTCGACGGGCAATCGAAAAGGATTCGAGGATGGCGCGCTGCTCTTGACTCGATAGGGCAGGGCCGTTGTTGGCAATCCGAATCGACACCCAGCGCGATCGCAGACTCGATGGCAGTCCCAATGGCAGACTCGATGGCAGGCCCGATGGCAGCATACTGGGCGGCGGTGGCGCAGCCGGATAGCGATCGCGAAACGGTTCACTGCTGGTGCAGATTTCAGTAGTGATGGTAATCTGCGGCTTGGGCTGGGATGTACCCATGACGCTAGAGCGATCGCCAAACGCCGCTTTGATTTGTTGATAAACCGACTGATTGATCAGCGCATCCACAGCATGGATCAAAATATTCATTAGCACCTGGCTCAACTGCCCCCGATAGCACGGGATCAGCGGCAGGGGGCAATAGTCGGTAGTGATTACAATCTCTCCGGTGAGCCGAGTTTTGAGCAGCAGCACAATGCTATCGAGGCACTCGTGCAAATCGGCGGGCTTGGGATACACCTCGTCGATGTGACAAAAATTTTGCAGACTAGAAACCAGATTTTTGAGCCGTTCGGCCCCAGTTTTGATACTCTCGATGGCGCTGGGTAAATCGTGCTTGAGATAGTCTATTTCAATGTCATCGCGCAGGTCGATTAACGCTTGGGGAGGCTGCGGCAGCGATCGCTCATAGGCCGCCAACAGCTCGATCAACTGCGCCGTATAGGTCGAAACATGGATCAGATTGCCCCAGATAAACCCCACCGGGTCGAGAATTTCGTGGGCAACGCCATCCACTAAGCGCCCCAGCCCGGCCATCTTTTCGGTTTGAATCATCTGCGCCTGCGATCGCTCGTAGCGCACCTGGGTTTCTAAGCCGCGAATTTGCCAGTAGGCAATGTTCAGCTCATGCACATCAAGCAGGCGATAGCTATCCGTATCCATCTGCACCACGATCGGCTCTCGCTGCTGATCGGGCGATCGCCGCAGGGCATATTGGGCGGCAGTCAAAATGGTCGTCGCACCGGCCAAAATCAAATGGTTGGTGCGCGCATAGCTATAGAGCACGCTCAAGGGCTGCGCTAAAAAAAGCTCTAGCCCATAGGGATGCAGCAAAAACTCCAGCAGCCGTTGACGCGACAACATCCCCACAAGCTGCCCACGCCGCAAAATTACCACACCGGGCAGCAGCGGATATTCTTCAAAAATCCGCGCCAGCTCTTGCCCCGAGTAGGTAGCCTCAACCTGAAAGTCATAGAGGGATAGATCGCCAAGACTCGACTCTAGGTGGAGGAGTCGCTCACCCGCCTCGCAGAGATGAGGCAATGGGATATCTGACATAGGAAGACTCACGACACTCCTGGGTAGTGATTTGAGTGCAACCGATCGGCATGCTTGAGCGCTGCTAAAAGTCTACGGTGGCATGCCCCCTGCTGTCTCGCGCTGCTGTCTCTCACTGCTGTCTCTCGATGCTGTTGCTTGGGCGAGCGATCGCGGCGCTACCGAGGAGATGCCCCAAACCTGAACGTCACACCCTATAGAGTGCCCAGGAACCCTAGGACATTTACGGTCGCTAGAAGGATATAGATATCCGCCCTGACTGGCCGCCCTGAAGCATAAACTCACAGAATTATGGACTCGCAGAATCATTGCAGAATCATCAACGACGGCTACTGCAATACCCAGACAAAGCTCCATTATTCCGCATTCAGCAAAAACTGCAAAACCAAACAGTCACACAACCAAACAACTATAAAATCAAATAGATATGGCAGGCACGTAATCCGCCCTAAGTCTACGAAAATCCACTGCAAGTCTTGCTTTTTAAGCATTTTTTTACAACACTTAAGATAACTAAATAAATCACGCTTCGTGCGCGGGAGAGATTCAATGGTTGGATTTATCAAAGGGCTGTTTGGCGGCAAGCCTCAGTCAGAGCAAGCTGCGCCAGAAGTAGAAAAACCCCAGAAAGCTGAACCGTCGTCGGGTGCTTATTTTTTACCCCCCGATGATGCAAAGACCTTTGGCAATATTGACTACATGCGGACTCCTAAAGCCATTCGGCGGACGTTCCCCAAGACGGCCGGTGGTGAAGAATTCGCCGTGGTGAAGCAAGTGTCGGCAACCGATGGTGGCATTATTTCAGAGCGCTCGGGCGAAGCTGCCGTGAAACCTGAAACATCGTCTGCGGCTAAGTCTACCTCGGCATCCACCCCAGCCCCTGCACCGGCACCCACCGTACGCACGAGCACAGACACCAGCATGGATATGTTCCGCAACATGGCGCGGGATATCAAGAAGCGCTAGCCGACCGTCTGCAAGCATGGCGATCGCGCTTAGTCCTGTAGCTTAGGACTATGGCTTAGGACTGTGGTTTAGGACTGTCGCTTAGGACTGCGGCTTAGGACTGTGGATTCAATCACCACCCTGAAACGCTTAGGTAGGGGCGCACCGCGGTGCGCCCTCTTAGCCGATCGGTTTAGGAAGTAGATATGAACATCCCAAAAACGGTAGCTTCTAGCTGCTGAGCGACGCCGCTGACGGCACATTAGTATTAGCCACGAGGCTGCTAACCTTACGCAAAATCAGCTCGGGGGAAACAGGCTTCGTCACATAGTC
>DATNOW010000472.1:0-7701 GCA_036703515.1 Chroococcidiopsis sp. | reverse complement strand
AGTTGCAGGGGTGGGCATCGATTCCGCTGTTGCTCTGTGCCGATATTGAAGAAGGAGTGGGGCAGCGGTTTGCGGGCGCAACCTGGTTTCCGCCGCCGCTGGCGCTGGGGGCGATCGCCCGACACGATATGAGTCGGGCTGTGGCCTATGCCGAGCAGATGGGAGCGGCGATCGCCCAAGAAGCGCTGGCGATCGGGCTCAATTGGCTGCTGGCACCAGTGGCCGATGTCAACAACAATCCCGCCAATCCGGTGATCAACGTCCGGGCCTGTGGGGAAACGGCCACCGCCGTCAGCCAGTTGACCACCGCATTCATTCGCGGAGCCCACCGCCATCGCGTTTTGACCACGGCCAAGCATTTTCCGGGGCATGGCGACACGGCAATCGACTCCCATCTGGAGCTACCGGTCATCCCCCACGAGCGCGAGCGTTTGGCGACAACCGAGTTTCCGCCTTTTGCGGCGGCGATCGCGGCGGGGGTGGATGCGGTGATGACGGCCCACCTTCAGATTCCGGCGCTGGATGCCAACTATCCGGCTACGCTGTCCCATCCCATTTTGACGGGGGAATTGCGCCAGCGCTTGGGGTTTGAGGGGCTGATTGTCACCGATGCCCTGATTATGGGCGCGATCGCCCAACGCTATGGCCCCAACGAAGCGCCAGTCTTAGCGCTCGAAGCCGGAGCCGATATTGTGTTAATGCCCGCTGACCCGGCCGGGGCAATCCAGGCGATTTGTGCCGCCGTAGAAACGGGACGGCTAGAGGTCGACCGCATTCATGCCTCCCTGGAGCGAATCTGGCAGGCCAAGCGTCAGGTGTGCAGCGTCCCGCTGGCGGGCGACACCTCCCACGCCTGGGAAACCGTCCAGCCGCCGCCCGTGCAGCTAGAGCACCTGGCCCAGCCTGATGCGATCGCCACCGCTGAGCAGATTTTATCGGCCTCGATGCAGGTGCATAGCCCGGTCTTGTCTCGGCTGAACACGATTGCGCCTACCCCGACCGCTCAGACCGGGCCGAGTGGTAAATCGCCCATGCCCCTGCGCAACCTGATTATTCTCGATGACGCTCTCAACTGCGACCTTTTGGGCCGACAAGCCGCGGCGATCGCCCTACCCACCCGCCTCGGCTACCAACTGCACGTCATCGATCGCCATACCCCTGCCGCCGCCCTCGACCCCAGCCTGAGCGAACCGTGCCCGACCCTGCTCCAGCTCTTTATTCGCGGCAATCCGTTTCGCGGCAGTGCGGGGCAGACCCAGGCCGCCGAACGCTGGCTGCACGCCCTGCTCGACACCGATCACCTGCTCGCCCTCGTGCTTTACGGCAGCCCCTACACCCTAGAACAGTTTGTCCCCAAACTGCCCCCAGATGTACCCTACGTGTTTACCTATGGGCAAACTCCACAGGCCCAGGCGATCGCCCTGCAAGCGCTGTTTGCCAACACCCATCATCAGGAGGGAATAGGCGATCGCACGTTTACGACATAGACGCGTAAACTTTTCGGGAGCCTGGCCGTGGGGTTTAGTTCTCTCGTTTGACGGCGCTTTCGTGCCAGTGGCGCAGCAAAAAGTCAGAGAGCACCGTTAGCAGCGCAAAAATTGCCACCCCCAACACCGTTGTCAGCAGCAGGGCCGCAAACATTCGCGGAATCTGCAAATTAAAGCTCGACATCAAAATTTGGTAAGCCAACCCAGCCCGGGTGCCGCCCGTACCGGCGACAAATTCGGCCACCACTGCTCCAATCAGCGCCAGGCCGCCGCTGATCCGCAGCCCGCCCAAAAAATAGGGCAGTGCACTGGGCAAGCGCAGATGAATCAAGGTTTGCCAGCGGGAGGCCTTATACAGTTGAAACAGGTTGAGCAGGCTGTGATCGGCGCTGTTTAAGCCCAGGGTTGTGTTCGACAAAATCGGGAAAAACGCCACAATCCAGGCGCAAATCACCAGGGAAATAAAGGTAGACTGCTGCCCCGGCACCAACTGCCGCACCCACAGAATAATCAACGGGGCGATCGCCACGATCGGGGTCGTCTGCAAAATCACCGCATAGGGAAAAAAGCTGCGTTCGATCCACTTACTTTGGGTAAACAGCACCGCAATCAGCAGCCCCGAAACCACGGCGGCGACGAAGGCCACAATCGTGATTTGCAGCGTGATCAGCAGCGACGGAAACAGCGATCCCCATTCGGCAATGAGGGTTTGCACCACCAGCAGCGGCCCCGGCAGCAGATAGGGCTTGATGCCAGATACCCGCACGCCGACTTCCCAGATGGCGAGAAACAGCGCCCCGACTATCAGCGGCGCAAGCACATCAGCCGAAACCAGCGGGCGCAGAGGAGCAGCGATCGCCCTGAGGGTAGCCCGAGCCGAAGACATAGAATTCGCCGTTGGGCGCGATAAATCTTTAAAAACCATAAGCTCAAGCGCTAAGGAAAATCACCAATCACTACTGACCCATGCCACCGCCCAATCCCCCACCCCTACGTCACCGAGTTAAACGCACCCGCCGAAGGGCGATCGGCGATCGCCAGCGCTGGTGCATGGTCACCCGTCTGGGAGAGCGCCGCCGAAATTTCGCGGCAGTAGTCATTAAACAGGGTGCTGGTGCGAAACGCCTCCGTGCGCGGATAGGGGGCATCGATCGCAATGTCAGCGACCACCCGCCCCGGACGGGCCGCCATCACCACGACGCGATTCGACAGGTACACTGCTTCGTAGATATTGTGGGTGACAAACACCACAGTCCAGTGCTTTTGGCTCCAGAGCTGGAGCAGATCGGTATTGAGACGGCTCCGCGTCATCTCATCGAGGGCCCCAAACGGCTCATCCATCAACAAAATTTCGGGTTTCGTCACCAGCGCCCGGGCGATCGAGACGCGCATTTTCATCCCGCCCGATAGCTCCCGTGGATACGAGCGCTCAAACCCTTTGAGGTCGACAAGCTGGATGGCTTCAGCCACCGCCGAGTCGGCGATCGCCTTGGGCACCTTGGCCAGCTTGAGCGGCAAGCGCACGTTCTCATGTACCGTTGCCCACGGCATCAGCGCCGCCTCTTGGAAGACAAACGCCAGTTCTTTTTGAGAATGGTGCCCGTGCCAGTGAATGGTGCCCGTGCTCATCTGCCCGAGCCCAGCCACCAAGCGCAGCACCGTGCTTTTGCCACAGCCCGACGGCCCCACCAAGCTGACAAATTCGCCTTCGGCAATATCGAGGTTGAGACGCTCCAAAGCCACTGTGCCGTTGGAGTAAACCTTGCTGACATCGCTGAGGGTAATCGCGGGCTGATCAATCATGCTCAGTAGACTCCTAAGGGGAAATGACACACCATTCTGGTAAAGACTGATCTGGTAAAGACTGATCTGGTAAAGACTGATCTGGTAAAGACTGAAGCGGCTGGGTGGAGCAAAGCGGAAATCTGCCCGGCGAAGCGCACACCCTTCCATTTGCTCCCCACTCAGCTCAATCGGCTAGCCCTAGAGTTCCCTAGCTCTTGTAAGCATCCGCGCCTTTGTTTACAAATTGCAGAGTATAAGCCTGGGTGTAGTCGGTCTCGGACTTATAGATGCCTTCCGCCGCCATCGTATCAAAAAAGGCTTTCCAGCGGGCATCGGTCATTGCGCCGATCCCCATGCTTTCAGCGTCACCCGATTCGACAATGCCGTACTCTTTCATTTTGGCGATGCCGTAGGCAATTTGCTCATCGGTCATTTCGGGGTTGTCTTTTTTGATCAGCTCGTTGGCTGCGGTGGGGTCGCCATGGAGGTAGCTATACCAGCCCTTGATCGAGGCATCCACAAACCGCTGCACCAAGTCAGGATTGGTATCGACTAGCTCTTTTTTGCACTCAATCGTGGTGGAGTAGGGTTCATAACCGTAGTCGGCCAGCAAGAATACTTCGGGTTCAAACCCGCCTTCTTTAGAGATCGCCAGCGGCTCGGAGCTCAGATAGCCTTGCTGGGCTGAGTTTTTATCGGCCAAAAATGGGCCAGGGTTAAAGTTGTAGGTGCGCTTTTGATCGTCGGTAAAGCCAAATTTGGCCTTGAGGAACGGCCAGAAGGTGACGTTCGCCGCCGCGGAGATAAAAATGGGGCGACCTTTGAGATCTGCGAGGGTTTTCGCAGTGCCCGGATGCGCCACCAAGATTTGCGGATCTTTTTGGAACATGGAGGCGACGGTGATTTTGGGGATGCCTTCTTCGATGGACTTGATGGCGTCAGAGCCATAGCCCATAAAAAAGTCGATCGCACCACCCATCAGCAGTTGGGTGCCGTTAACCTGCGGCCCACCCATCTGGATGGTGACATCTAGCCCATATTCTTTATAAATGCCAGCGGCGATCGCTTGATAAAAACCACCGTGCTCAGCCTGGGCATACCAGTTGGTGCCATAGGTGACTTTGACTAATTCACCCGTTGGGGAAGCGCTGCCCGATGCCTCGGGGCTGGCCGATGGCGACTCAGCGCTGGGCTGCCCGCCGGTACAAGCGCTGACGATACCTGCACTGGCCGCGAGTGCGCCATACTGCATGAACTTGCGCCGATTGATGCCTGGGAGGCTAGATTGGGGGTAATTGGGGTTGCTCATGCCGTTCTCCTTGAAGTTATTGCAGAAAGTCGTTACGGAAAGTTATTTCAGAAAAGTGTCATAAAAAGTTGCTGCGAGAAGCGGTGTTGAAAGGCGATCGCGAACAAAGGCTGTCAATAGCGCCCGGACACAGAGGGAGGCTCAATCAACAAACCGGCAAGAACGGCCGAAACGGCCTGAGAAACCATCGCTTGCGGGTTGATCACGGAGTCTCCCTATAGACCCTACTAAAAGCCTAGAAACGGTATCGTAACTGGCTATACCGCACCATTTTTGTTCGGCGGAGGGGGAAAATCGCCCCATCAGCCTGCCTCATTGCCCTCCATCACGGTGACCTCCATCAAGGTGCCCGATTTAGGATTGAAGGCGATCGCTCACCACCCACTCGATCACCTGATACCCCAATTGGGTGCCTGCCAGCCGATCGATTTCGCGAATGCCAGTCGGGCTGGTGACGTTCACCTCGGTCAGGTAGCCGCCAATGATATCGATGCCAACAAAATAGAGCCCATCCCGTTGCAGGGTCGGGGCCAACTGGGAACAAATGTCGCGATCGCGATCGTTGATTTCCACCGCCGCAACGCGCCCGCCCACGGCCATGTTGCCGCGAAAATCGCCCGTCGGAATGCGGTTAACGGCCCCAATCGGCTCACCGTTAAGCAAGATCACGCGCTTGTCGCCCTCTTTAGCTGCCGGCAAATAGGTCTGCACCATCACCGGATAGCGCCCCTGGTGGGTGCTGATTTCGATCAGGGAGTTAAAGTTGCGATCGCCCGGTTCGATCAGCAAAATGCCCTCGCCGCCCTTGCCGCCTAGGGGCTTGATCACCGCTGCCCCGTGGTAGTCGACAAACTGCCGAATCATCCGCTTATCTTGGGAAACAATCGTCTCAGGAATCGCCCCCGTAAATTGCAGCGCATACATTTTTTCGTTGGCGTGGCGCAGCCCTCGGGGGGAGTTGACCACCAAGGTCTTTTGCGGATTGATGTAATCCAAAATGTAGGTGGCGTAGAGATAGGCCGTATCCACGGGCGGATCGGTGCGCATAAACACCGCATCGGTTTCTTCCAGCGGCAGCAAGACGCGATCGCCCAAGCTATACCAATCGGCCGCAGCGACCCACAGCCCCTCTACCAACCGCACAGGGGTCAACGTCACAGGCGAGGCGATCGCCCAGGCCTGCCCACCCGATACACTCAGCAGATTAGCCTCAGTCACCCAAACCTCGTGACCCAGCGCCTGAGCCGCCTCCATCAGCGCAACGCTCGTGTCATGGCCAGGATCAAGCTTGTAAATCGGGTCAATGATAAAAACAAATTTCACAAATTTCTCCGAAAGAGGTTGGGGAATTGCACTCCGCAGATGCTCTGGATCAATGCTTTAAGCAGACAGCAGCGGATCGAGCTTGCCTTGGGCATTGAGGGCGTGAAGATCGTCACAGCCGCCGATGTGCGCATCATCAATAAAAATCTGCGGTACAGACCGACGGCCGTTGGCGCGCTGCGACATTTTAGCCCGAGCCACTTCATCGCCATCAATGCAATATTCGGTGTACTCGACTCCCTTTTTGTCGAGCAGCGCCTTGGCGCGGATGCAAAAAGGGCAGCTACTCCAGGTGTAAATCTCGACGTTGGCAGACATAGGGCCTCTCGATGAGTAACATTTCTTAAATTTTATCGCTGTGATGGCCGAGTCAACCCCTCTTGTCTGCAATTCCCTATCTGCAATTCCCTGTTTGCAATTCCCTATCGGTGATTCCCCATCTACAATTCATAACGCAGGCTAGGGATTGGCCAGCCAATTCTCGCAGCCAATTCTCGCAGCCAATTCTCGCAGTCGGCAGCAAAACAGGCTCGGCAGCAAAACAGGCTGTGTCGACAGCACGGTGACACAGCACGGTGACACAGCACGAGCCAGCAGCCACGTCCAACTGCCAGATCAGGCATTCAGGGCGGAATGGTCGCGCAGCGCTTTACTGTGGAGGGGCGATCGCATCCATTGCCAAGAGACAAGATTGAGCAATAGCCCGATCAGCAGCAGCACCACCATCAGGGCAATTTGATACCACTGAATCGGCTGCACCAACAAATCAGCCACCACATGGAAAAAGTTCATCACTGAATAAAACACAGTGACGCCAAAATGAACCGTGCGGTAGCGGCTAGAGTGCGTAAACAGCGGCGCAATCATGGCCACCATCGGCATGACGAAAAAGATCAGCATCAGCCACAAAATCCAGCCAATCTCGGCCGTGCTGTCGGCCCCTGGTGTCGCCACACTTTGGTTATGAAAGAGCGGCATCAACCCCAACTGAGTATGAAACAGGGTGCCGAGGAGAAACGTCGCCCACAGGGTAATGATTTTTTCTCGATAACTGGCAACATAACTGGTAACCATGGCTATCGTGCTCCAATCGCTCCAATCTATCGTGCTCCAATCAACTGTTTCTTAGCGGTCTCTGGTCTCTGCCAGGGCGATCGCCCCGTGAGCATCTCGACGACGTTCATGCCGTTGCCCAACACACCGGGCACGCTAGGATAGCCAGCGCTGGCCCCAACCAAGAACAGGTTGGGCAATTCGGTTGTAAATCCCAGCCGATTTAACCCCACCTGGCGCGGAATCAGCTTGGCCCCGTAGATATTGCCCTGGGGCTGGCCCAGGTAATGTTCACTGGTGGTCGGCGTACCATAGACCTTCATCCGAATGTAGGCATCCACATCGGGAATCAAGTCTCGGACGCTGTCCATCATGTGTTTGTAGACTTCCCGCTTTTTCGCTTTGTAGGCTTTAAGGTCAGTGTTGTGGAGGGTTGCAAACGGCTCGTAGGAACAGACCGTCGCAATTTCTAAAACGTGATGCCCCGCCGGAGCCATACCCGGCTCGTTAGATTTCATCGTCGGACACGATAAGAAAATCCAGGGATGGCTCAGGTCGCCCGCAAGCTGCTTCTGATATTCCCGGTTGAGGTCGCCGGTGGGGTAATACCAGATATTCCAGTTGCCGATGCCATAGAGAGAGGGCTGAAATCGGTTGTCTAAGCCAAGGTAGAGGTTAAAGGCACTAGCGGAATACTCATAGCCCGTTAGCCGCTGACGCTCTTCGGCGCTGATAGCCTCGGCG
>DATNOW010000471.1:0-2632 GCA_036703515.1 Chroococcidiopsis sp. | reverse complement strand
CCAATATCGCTGACTCGCGTCTGTAACCGTAGCCCCAGGATTTGCAACTCTTCTTGAGGAAGGGTCATCTGCATAGCAGTCTGCCTTCAGTGCTGTACCTATTTGTCCGCTAATTTTTTCGCACACTGCGCCCCATCTCCGGATGGTTTACGGGTATAAGTTGAAACGTGATCTTTTGTTGCCATCGCCGTATCGACCTGAAAACCTTGCTATCAGAGAATGTTAAGGGCTTGGAGAGGGTGTGGTTCGGCTGCGCTCACCAACCGGTGGTGAAGGGTGAAGGACGTGGTGCGGGCATCTTGCCCGCGTGTGATGCCGCCTAGAGGGGTAGGGAAAAAGGGTAAAGGGTAAAGGGTGAGTAATGGCTGCTGTCGGGTAAGACTTTTTGATCTATAACCAAAGAATCCGTATACCCAAAGCATTCGTATTACTCAAGCATCCATCCCGATCGTCAACTCGTCACTTTACTTCAGGCAATGACCAAACACTTTGGCTGGCTGATGGCTGCGATCGCCCTAATTTTGCTGCTGCAAACGGCTGCGATCGCCCAGGTGCCGTCTAGCATTACGGCTCGGATTGCGCGACTAGAAAGCGAAAACACAAATCTGCGATCGCGCCTTAGCCGTGTGGAAACTGACCTAGCCCGGCTCAGTCGAGCCAGTGGCATCGAGCCATCACCTGCTGCACCAGTTGTTCCATCCAGCGCCGCTTCATCTCTGGCAGACGACCCGATGTTTAATCGACTGGCAACCCTTGTCATCGAATTGCGAGAGCGCATCGTTGCCCTAGAGGAACGGATCGGCTCCCCTACCCAACGTGGCACCTGATTTAATTGGCGATCCTAATTAATTTCATTGACCAAGTGCTGCCATTGGTTGATGGCATCGCCTGTCCACAGCCAGTTGCGCGCCAATGCATCGGGGTTAAAGCGAGTCGGCGCAGCTTCTAAAACCTGCTGACGGAGTTCGATCGCGTCGTTGAGCAAAGCTTGCTGCCCATTCGCATCTTGACTGGCAAACTGCGCTAGCACCAGCGCCCGAATAGCGCAGGATGTTGGGTCTTGACGACATGAATTGTTGACCCCATCCAGGGTAGAGACGGCTTTACCCAATCGCTGATCGGCTGTGTCTAGATCTCCCTGGTTGGCGTAAACCAGCGCTTCAGAGTAGTAGGCGAGGGCCAGCGCGTTGCGATAGTCGGTGGATGTAGGCGTTTGGGAAACGGCCAGTTCCCAGCGTTTGCTGGCCGTGTCAAAGTCGTAGCCATCCAGCCTTCCGCCGTTAAACGCTTGCCACGCCAAGCGCCCTCGCAAAAAGTTGGTTTCCGGTAAATCGATGTCGTTGTCAACGGCCACCTGTAGCGCCGCTTCGGCAGACGAAAGTTCGCCGCTGTCCAGCAGTAGCTCGACCGCACGGTTACCCCACTGGAGTGGGTCGCTGGCGGCAGTGTAGTTATCTTGGTTGAGGAACGTGGCGGCTTTGTTAAATTGGCCAATGGCGATCGCCCTTAGCTCACTGGGGCCGGCCTGGCGCAGCAGCGCTTCATTGACAACGGGCTGACTGGGGCGTGAGGGGGCGGGGCTGGTGGGGCGGGGTCGCGGTGGTGGGTAGGCATCAGGGCGACGCGAAGGGCGGCGATCGCTGACGGGCACCGCCCGCTCGGGTGGCTCGAAACCGCTGGGCGGCGGCGGCAGCGTAGGCACACGCACCGTGCCGTCACGGCTGCCGGGCTGCGGATTGGCACCGGGCGAGGGGGACAGGGTCGGATCGACGCTAACCGACGGCAGGGGCGAGGGCAGCGGTGATGACGATAGCGGTGATGACGGCAGCGGTGACGAAGGCAGCGGCGACGGATATTCGACAATCTCGGCTGGCGGCTGCTCCCACACCCGCAGGGAGGGTATCAACGCCAGGGCGATCCCTACCAGCCCAGCCCCGGCTCCGGCGAGGGCTAACCAGACGCCCCCGCTAGGCGATCGCCGTTGGGGGGCAACATTGACTACGGTGCGCGACGGCATTTCGAGCAGGGGGGGAACCGGCCCTAGCGCCACGAGGCTAGGCGGCTGGGAGTTTGGCTCGACCGGCTTGACGGACAGGGGAATCGGGTAATCCTGGGGCGGGCGCGACGGCATGTGCGGCAACCCTGGCAGCCCCGGCAGATCTAGCCGATCGAGCCCGTTTTCTGTCGGGGGCAGCGCCGCGTTTTCTGCATTGGCTTGCCGATTGGCTGCCCCAGCGGCCGGGCTGGGGATATCGGTTAAACCCGGCAGGTTGAGCGTGAAATCACTGTCTGGGTACTGATCGTCCGCTGCGCCAGCGCTATCGGCAGCGATGGCTGCGGTGGGCTCAGAGGAAAGCTCTTGGACGATATTGGTAATACTGGCGGTATTGGTAATATTGGCGATCGCCGCTCTGTCTTCATCCTCTGCCAGCAAATCATCCCCCATCCAGTCGTCATCGGGTTCCACTACGCTCCCGGTCGTTACGCTGCTGCTGCGGGCATCGCCCGATACCAGCACGCCGTCAAAGGTAGGGTGCATATACAGCACCGGCAGCGACCAATACAGCCGCTGCGAACCGTAAGACGAGATTAGCCCCTGCCGCGTCCGGTTGAGGCTGAGGTCGATGGGATG
>DATNOW010000470.1:0-2203 GCA_036703515.1 Chroococcidiopsis sp. | reverse complement strand
CCACCACCGCAGGCAGCAACCTGTCGATCACCTTGCTCGACACATCCAGCGTGGGAGGCCGGGGCGGCAATGTGACGGCACAGGCCTCCAACGGTAATCTGACGATTGGGTCGATTGACACCAGTGGCTCTAGCAGCGGCCGGGGGGGGGATGTCAACGCCAATGCCGGGAGTACTCTTTCAGTAGGTGCCATTACGGCCTCTGGCGGCTTGGGGGGCAATATTACCTTGACGGCAATAACCAGCATTTCGGCTGGTTTCCTCAATTCCAGCGGTTCGAGCGGCAACGGCGGTAACGTCACCCTCGACCCCAGCGGCGATGTCGAAGTGGCGGCGATTAATGCCGATGGCGGCAGCAGTGGACGGGGTGGCACGGTAGATATTACCGCCGGGCGATTTTTCCGAGCGACGAGTTCGTTCACGAACCGCGATGGGCTATCGTCGAGCATTTCAGCGGCGGGTGGCAGTGGCCCTGGGTCTGTCACCATTCGTCATGGGGGCAATGGTGAAACGCCCTTTGTGATTGGAGCTGATTTTTCGGTCGGTGATACTAGCCGCATCAATGGCACGGCGGCGGCAATTACCGATGGCGTCACGACCTTTCGCCGCGGCGAGTCGTTTGAGGGCAGCATTACCCGCGGAAATTTGCAGTTGATTACTGAAGATGCCTGCACAGCAGGTGATGCGTGTTTCTTTGACGAACGGCCAGCCCCGGTCAGCCCCCCAACCTTTACCGATAACCTGACGCCGCAAAATAAGCTTCAAGCGATCTTGCAGCAAACGGGGGTGAAGCCTGCGCTGATCTACGTCAGCTTTGTGTCGAACGAGCTGCCGATTGCGTCTAGCGTTGAACGCCAAGAGGCGATCGCCTCCCAGCAGATTACAGACTATCTCGATCGCGCTAACCCCACCGCTACGCCCCTGCTATCGGCGCAACCGAGCGGCGATGACGTGCTTGATTTGCTGTTGGTGCTGCCCGATGGCAAGGTGATTCGCCACCGTGTCGATGGCGTTACCCGGGCTATGGTGGTATCGGGCAACCAAAACCTGCTGCGGGCGATCACCAGCCCCTACTACCTGCAAACGACGCGCTATCTGGCTCCGGCGCAGCAGCTCTATCAATGGATAATTGCGCCGCTCAAGGATGATCTGGTTGCCGCCGAAATCGAAAACATTGCGTTTGTGGTAGACAGCGGGCTGCGCACGATGCCGATGGCGGTGCTGCACGATGGTCAGCAGTTTTTGGTCGAGCAATATAGCATCGGCATGATGCCCAGCCTTAGCCTCACGGATACCCGCTATCAAGACATCCGCAATTTGCCGGTGCTGGCCATGGGCGCATCCGATTTTGATAGCTTGGCCGATTTGCCCGCGGTGCCGCTAGAGTTACAAACCGTGGCCAGTGAATCGCGTGAAAGTGTGCAGTTGCTTAACGGTGACTTTACGCTGGCTAATCTGCTCAAAGAACGACGCGATCGCTCGTTTGGCATTGTCCACTTGGCGACCCATGCGGTGTTTAACCCCGGTGAGTTAGACAATTCGTTTATTCAACTGGGCGATCGCCGCTTGGGTCTGGATCAACTGCGGCAGCTTCAGTTCAACAACCCGCCTGTAGAATTACTCGTGCTCAGCGCCTGCCAGACGGCCTTGGGTGATCCCAGTGCCGAACTGGGCTTTGGCGGCTTAGCGGTGCAGGCCGGTGTTAAAACCGTTTTGGCGAGCCTGTGGTCGGTCAGCGATACGGGCACCTTGGGCTTTATGAGCGAGTTTTATCACCAGTTGCGCCAAGCCCCCACCCGCTCAGAAGCGCTGCGCCAAACCCAAATCGCCATGCTGCGCGGCGAGATTCGGATTGAAAACGGGCAGTTGATCGTTGCAGACGACCAGACGATTCCCCTGCCCCCCGATTTGGCCAGCGATTCGGCCCTTAACTTCCGCCATCCCTACTACTGGGCGGCGTTTACGATGATTGGTAACCCGTGGTAAGACCCTACCATGCTCATTCCCAAGGGCGGTTGATGGCGCGGGTGATTTTCTAGACAGACCGCTGGGGGGATGTGTGATACCGTCAAACTAACGCTGGCAGCGGCTTGATAGCGGCTTGCGAGCGCCAATGTCCTGGGCCGTTTCCCCAATTTTGTTGCAATCCTTACAGTTGTCAGGGTAGGCACGGTGGATGCTGGGTGCAGTGATAGCGTATTTCT
>DATNOW010000469.1:0-3470 GCA_036703515.1 Chroococcidiopsis sp. | reverse complement strand
ATTCAGACCACTTGCGGCCAGTGTATCCACTTTGAAGATCGCCGCAGTTGGGCCGGTTGCTGTGTCTGCACAGCCAAGCGCAGCCGTGAGGGTTGCCTTACCGTTCATCCAGCGATCGCCCCCACAGATCGCGCCTGTCAGTTGTTCTCTAGTGCGGCCCCGTTTTAGCCATGACCAACACCCCCCAGGCCATGGCCAACCCTAACCCCTATCAAGCCAAATGCTCCCAGTGTCGATTCTTTGATCGCCGCCAGACTTGGGGTTACTGCATCAAACAGCCAGACACCCCGATAGTTTTGCCCAGCTCCCCAGCTTGCCTCCAGCTTGAGACGTTCAGCTTGTTTTAAACAGCATCAAAAAGGGCTGACACCTGCCAGTGTTAGCCCTTCCAAAAACAGTAAACACATTCACACACAGGATTCTAACTCATGTCTACTCAAACTTGGCACCGTGGTACAGCAATCGAAGTTACCCCCGGTTTACCCGTTACCCAGCAATTGATCCAAGCCGGCCTAGATTGGACGGTCGAGCTGGCCCCCGCTGAATTTTTTGTAGGCGATAACCACTATAGAACAGCGTTTCAGGTTGCCTATCGTAGCGATAACCACGCCGTTTTTGATGTCTACCTGAAGCGTAAGCCCTGGCAGAACGTAGAAATTGTGGAGACGTTTAACCGCTTTTGTGATGAGGCCGATTTACCCATCACCCATCTTGGCAGCATGGATCGCGGCCGCATCATTTACGCAGCGGCTAAACTCCCCAAGACGATCGCCCCCGCCCAGGCGACCAACGACCAGACCGAGGCTTATCTGATGCTCGAAGATTCCCACGGCAACGGGCACGGCCTACAGGTTTGGATCTACACCAACCGTCTGATCTGCACAAACGGTATGAAGCGCCCAGTTCAGAGCGCTCAGGATGTAACCGACCTGATCACGGGTGATGCACTCCGCAGCAGGTCAATTAAAAACAACTTGCAAATCATTTCACACGCCAGCGAATTCAACCCCGACAAGGTGAAGGGCATTCTGCACAACGCGATTGCAACGCTAGAGCTAGAGCAGCATCAAGTCACTAAGCTGGCCGATACCAGCATTGACACCGCAGAGGCAAGCCTACAGCTAATCAAAGCGTTTGGCGACCCAACCAAACCCATTGACGAGCAGCCCAGAATTGTTCAGACCTGCCTCCGGTTGTTTGGCGGCCAAGCCAAGGGCTCAGAGCTAATGAGCGCTTATAACACCGCTTACGGTTTGCTCCATGCCGTAACCGAGTATTACAACCACCACGCCGTTAAACGTGGCAGCAGCAGCCAACAGTTTCAGTCGATTCTCAGCGGCAACCGTGGGAAGCAAATGGCCAAGTTTGAACGCCAGCTAGTTAGCTGCTATCGCTAACCGTTGACCCCAGGCGATTCCCCCAGGCGTTCGGCTTTGCCGTCCCAAAGGGAATCGCCCCCACCCTTCACCCTTCACCCTTCACTCTTCACCCACCACCATGGACAATAACCAGCCCTGCTTATACCAACGCGGCCAGACCCGCTTGATCACACTGCTAAAAGATGGCCTTTGTATTTTCTGCGGCGAAACGCTCGAAGCGCTGATGATCGAACACCCCGAAGCTGAGGTGATGCCCTTTAGTGAAGCCCTGGAATTCATCGAGCAGGCCCACCAAGAGCAGACGCGCCAAGCTCCCAAGCGAATCGATCGGGCCAGATTTGACGAAATGCTGAATGTATTGCCGCCGATGAAATGGAGAAGCGACAGCGGTAGCGAGTCATTCATGCTCAGCGAAGCAACCAGCAGCCACTATCACCTAATCCTTTGCAGGATTGGGGCGAACTATTACCAGCTGACGGACTCACGCCTTCTTAACCATCAACAGATCGTGGCCCTCTGCCTGGCCCTAGAGAGCAACGACTAACCCACCGGCAGGCGATCCCGTGTTGAGCGATCGCCCTGGCGGTTGCCACCGCCGCCCCCATCCCACCCAACTACAGACCCGGCCCACTGCTGGCCCGGCAACCGAAAGAAAAAACTTGAACCATGACGAACCCACAATCACAGCCACAACCACCCGCAGCAAGTGCCCCAGCGATCGCCCCCGTTCACGCCGAGCAAATGGCACTGTTAAAAGCGATCGCCAGCACCAACCCTCCCAACTGGCAATTCCCAATCAAGTTCTACAGCAAGTTCAAGTGGGAGAGAATCGGGGCCACCATCTACGCCACCGATCAAGATGGCGTTAGCGCTGTCCTCTGGGCCGGTCATGTCTACATCAGGCGCAGTGGCGAAAATAAAAGGTATGGAGCCGCCATTTGGTTTAGTCGTGGCGCAGGTAAGGATGATGATGGGGAAACAAACTATGTGAGGCTATGCACCTTCCGCAACGGTGGAGAAGTTAGCGCCGAGCCCCTACCAGATTACGTGAAGCGTGAATTGACAAAACAATAAAACGCGATCGCCTCAGCCCCCACGCGCCACCGCTACTCGTCATCCCCGCTGTCAGCCGCTTCCCCATCATTCAGCCCCAGTGCATCATCGGGGTCAGGTTGCGGAATCAAAGAGAGCATATAGTCTCGCGCCTCTTGGGGCATCGCATCCAAAATCTTTTCTAGGCTATCGATGCGTAGGTTTTTGCCATTGCGAAATTGGCTCACTTGAGCCGTGGTCAAGCCACTCCGCTCGGCAATATCCGACCCCTTCAGCTTGAAACGAAACATCGCCTCTCGGAATGCCTTGGAAAATTTCACAACAAACCTACGCCTCCTCAAAAATCATCTAGGTGCAATTTATTTCTTTTTGGAACAATCGACAATACAGACAGCAAAACATCAAAGCCAAGACTTGTTAAAAGAACAACAAAACACACCCACCCACCACCCTGTTGCTGTTTTTAGTCAACAGGAAGGGATTTGGTACAGGCCGCGCCACTCGTGGAACTGCTAGAGCTGATTGCCCAAGCTGGAATTAGCCCAAACAAAACAATTCAGAAGACTCTCGTAGAGTTGCAAGGCCAGCTTTCCGCCGCCGCCGCCCGCCGCGCTGTGGAAAACGCCCTCTCAGCCTTCAAAGAACAGCAGCAGTTGGGTAATGTCCGCAACCCCGGTGGGATGCTCGTCGCCGCCCTGCGTCGGGGTTACACGGCCAATACGGCCAAACAACAAGCGCGGCAGCCATCCCCCGACAACAAGCCGCTGTCGCCGCCCGACCTGGTGCGTGTGGCGATGGCGATCGAGCAGGCACTCAGAAGAGGCGATCGCCCCTTTGCCCTAGCGAAGCTCCAAGGTCTTTGGCAGGACGGCTGGCCCGATGCGACCCGTGAGTTATGCCATGTACTCCATCCCGATTGGGGCTTTGTGGTTTCGTCCTCCGGCGGAGTGAAAGATACTCAGGTCTAATATCCTCATCCTGAAGCGGTGCGCCTATTCTTGCGATATCGGTAATGGATAGGGTGTGGTTAATCGGGTG
>DATNOW010000468.1:0-5911 GCA_036703515.1 Chroococcidiopsis sp. | reverse complement strand
GATCGGGCGGTTCCAGATCGGGCGGTTCCAGATCGGGAGAATCAAGTCAGATAGAGGGCTGAGGGTTTGCTCCCAGCCAGTGATTGGGCTGACGCAAGGTGCCCTGGAGGTCGTTTAATTGGGCCAGCTGTTTGGCTAAATCGGCGGTTTGACGTTTAGCGCTGACTTTTTTAGCCAGGGCGGCGCGGGCCAAGTCTTCTCGCCCTTGCTTGAGGGCCAGTTGGGCCACCCGATGCCAGGTATCTTGGGCCTGCTGCGCCTGGCGATACTGCGGTTCGAGCTGGGCATGGGCGATCGCAATATTGTGCAAGGCTTCCTTCAGGGATGCTTCCGCCTGCACCGGGTCAGCGGTTTGACGGGCATCACCCAGCAGTTGCCCAATGGCCGCCGTATTCCAGCGTGCGCCATCCAGCCCAAACTCCAAAAGCTGTAAGCTTTCGTTGCGTCCCGTTTTACACCAAGTCGCAAAATGTTCGCAGTTGTTGGTCAGCAGGTTATAGTTTTGCTCATCTAAACGGCTCTCTGCTCGCTGGATGACAACATCGGGGATAAAGCTGACCGGCTGCGATTTGACAAACACCGGCTTACCCTTGGCAAACGACGCGAAGGATGTGCGGCTAATCGTCGCCTGATCGCCTTTGCGGTAGTGGATCACCGTGCCATCCCCGCAGTCGATGCCGTGATGCTGATAAAGCTCGTCCATGCCCGCCAGCGGGCGCATCACGTAGATTTGGTCGCCTCGTGCCATACGCCTCTCTTAGCTGCTCAACGCTAGGCCCCGCAGCGCTAAAGCCGCATCGCGCGCGTTGGCATAGCGTTGGTCGGGTTGGGGGTGGGCTAGGGTCGTCAGCACCTGGGCCAAAGCAGAAGGGATGCCCGGCACCGCGTCTCCATAAAACCGATAGCCCTGGCCGCGATCGGCGTAGAAAGTGATCGGGTTTTGCCCGGTGATCAGATAGGCCGTCAGCGGCCCGAGGGGATAGAGATCAACCGCAGGCGTAGCTCCCATATCAAGCTGTTCGGGCGGGTTATAGCTAGTGGTTCCGGCTGGGGCAGATTCGCCTAAGGCGATCGCCTTGATCACGCCAAAATCGACCAGGGCGATCGCATTGGGCGCGCCGGGTAACACCTGCTGGATCAGGCTAGTGGGGCGAATGCCTCGGTGCAGCAGGGGCGGAACAAAGCTATGAATGTATTCTAAAATCTGGCAAGTTTCTATCATCCAGGCGATCGCCTGGGGAATGGAGACCGACGGCCCACCTGAAACGCGTTGGGCCAGGGTTTGCCCCGACATCAGCTCCATAGCAAGATAAGGTTGACCGGCAACCCAAAAAAAATCAACCAAATGCGGAATGCGCGGATGGTTGATCTGCCGTAGGATATCAGCTTCAAATTCAAGAGCCGCGTGAGCTTGCGGATTATTGCGCCAAACGGCATTGACGGTTTTGATCACAACGCTATGCCCCTGCTGCCAGGCCAAATAGGTAATGCCAATTTCGCCCTGCCCCAACACCTTGATCAGGTGATAGTCTCCAACCACCTGCAAGGCGTGGCGGGGCTGCCCGCAGTCTGGGCAAAATGGCGAATCTCCCCGCTCGTGGGCGCAGCCGCCGGAAGCAGGGAGATGGGTCACAGGTTGCAGGTCTAAGGGTCTAGAAGCCACGGCGATCGCGCCATTGGCTCCTTTTAACCCAGGTGGATCTTTATCAAACGTAGTGGGCACGAGCTGCAAGTGCGACGGCACGGGAATCATCCCCGCCGGGCGGATCGGCTCATCAGAGCGCTCGTCGTCTGGACTATCGGCCTTGTCATTAATTTCAGACACCGCGTCGGTAATCTCAGTCGACATGGTGGGGTAGTCTGGGCGCTGTTGGGTAACGGTGCGATCGCCAGAGATGGCATTCGGTAAATCTTTGATCACCTCAGCCCCAATCCGAATCTGGATATTTGGGCCAGAGCGGGCTAAGCGAATAATCGCACCGTCTGAAACCGGCATTTGGGTAATCCGTTTGCCGTCCAGATACGTTCCGTTGGTTCCTAAATTGACGATTTCCCAGCTATTCCCGACGCGACGCAGCTCGACATGGTGACGAGAGACGACCGCACTGTAGAGAATTACCTGGTTATCGGTTGATCGCCCAATTCGAATCGTGGATTCGTTGTCAAACGTCCACGTTTGAACTGGGATTTGCTTAATTGGATGCAGAAGGAACAGAGTAATCACACTAGTGATGCAGAATCTTGTTTCTAACGATAATCAATCTATGGTCAGGATAGACCCGACAGAGATCGGGGCAAATCCGGCAAAACACTCTATTTATCCTAGGTGCTTTGTCGAACTCTAAACCAATCACTTATAGCCCAACGGCTAATTATTTGCTACTTCCCCTAAAACAGGGCTGCAACGTTACGAAAGTTGAAATAAAAATGTCACCTTATCTCCTTTTCCGAGAGCGATGCGATCGCCCGGACGTAACCGATGCCGATTTCCTGCAGGCAGGGGTAAATTATTCACAAATGTGCCGTTAGAGCTACCAACATCTTCGATATAGAAGGCATCGCCTTCGACTCGGATATCGGCGTGAATGCGCGACACAATTTCAGAATTGGGAAACCCGGAGACATCGACATCGGGTGGAATACGGTCGTTTTGTTTGCCAATGTGCAGCACAGGCAAGTGTTGGGGTAGCTCGATGGTGGTGTTGGTTTGAATGTGCAGGAGCTTGGCGGTTTGCACCTGAAGCTGGGTTTGCCCTGCACTCGTTTGCCCGGCACTAGTTTGCCCCACATTGGCGGCCACGGGCGGCACTTGGGTAATCGTCGGCGGCACAGCCACGGCGGGGGGAGGCGGCAGTGTAGCTGACTCTAGCGGTGCTTCAAACGGCGGCTCGGGGCTAGTGGCGATCGCGGGCAGCGGGTCAGGCGGCAAGCTCGGGGCAAAGCTTTCCTGAGGCGGCAGTTCTAATTCGCCCCCAATTAGAGGCTCTGGCGCAACCAGCGGATCGGGTGGCAGCAGGTCGGGAATGTCAAACTCAGGAGCAACGGTGGCGACTACCGGAGAGGGCGGCATCGGGCTAGACACAGCCGCAGCTTTGAGGTTAAACCCACATTGTCCACAAAAGCTAGCATCTGCCTGGACAGAGGCACTGCAACTGGGACATGTAATCATCGAGGGAAGTGGCGTATAGCAGGCTTCACATTGCACAGCACCATCGGGGTTTTGATGGTTGCAATTTGGGCAGACAATCATAACGAATTTCCTTCATACCGCCATCATCATAGCCAATTCGGCAGAGGTCGTTGCTACCAATTTGCTTGAGATACGGGTCTTTATTGCGATTTTGTAATATGTTGGGGCGATCGCCCTAATGCGCGGGTCTTCTCAGTCAATCTAGTTCCAACAGATTCCCAATAGATCCCCAGTCAATAGATTCCCAGTTAATTCCCGACACACTTGCAATACATTTCCAATACATTCCCAATACACCGCGTTGAAAAGCGGTTCCGGCATAATTTGAGAGAAGGGTGATGCAGCAGCTTCACACACGCGGCAAGATGAGTAGCGAAGTAGCAGAAAGGGCGATCGCAGCGCCAGGCAGCCAGCAGCTTCGCGCACGCGGGCAAGATGCCCGCACCACGCCCTTCACCCTTTACCCTTCACCCTTTACCCTTTACCTTTCCTCCCATCCCGCTAGCTCAAATGCTGCCCCGCATCGTGGTCAAGCAGCCACCAAAGCTCACCCTGAGGCTGAATCATCCGCGACGGGTAGGCGATCGCATCGGCTTCCTGCGCAAAAACCTGCGCTAGGGCCGGCTGCTTATTGGTGCCAGTCACCATGAAAATAACGCAGCGGGCCTGGTTGATCAGCGGGGCCGTGAATGTAATTCGAGGTTGACCGTCTTTGTTGCCCACGGTGACGAGGCGATCGCTCACCGCCAGGGCATCGGTATGGGGAAACAGGGAAGCCGTGTGGGCGTCATCGCCCATGCCCAGCAGCACAACGTCAAGGCTGGGGAAAACACCCGGCGCAACCTGGAAAAACGATTGCAGATGCTGGTCGTGGGCGGCGGCCGCCACGGCTGGATCGGCGGCATCGGTCGGCATCGGGTGAATGTTGCCCGCCGGGATCGGAACGTGATTGAGCCAGGCCCTGCGGGCCATGCCCTCGTTGCTGTCAGGATGATCGGCGGGGACATAGCGCTCGTCTCCCCAAAACACGTGGATCTGATCCCAGGGCAACGGCTCGCGGGCGATCGCCTCATACAGCGGTTTGGGAGTGCTGCCCCCGGCCAAGGCGATGGTAAACTGCCCCCGATCGGCGATCGCAGCGTGCGCGGCCTGCAACACTAGCTCTAGCGATCGCTGCACCACGGCCGCCTTATCTGGCAAAACTTCGACGTGTTTAGTCATTATGTAGATACTGTAAATAGTTGCAATAGTGCGTGTATCTATCATTAAGGCTTAAACATTAAGGCTCAAACCTTAAGAAGGTTCAAAAATTTAGATCGGGTACGATCGAGGTTTCAGCCATTTCACTGACATCAGGGCGCATCTAGGCATCATCACCCTACAAACCATCACCCTATAAACCATCACACCCTGTCAACCATCACACTCCGCCAATCGTGGGGTGCCGGTTGTGGAGAGCATGGGGAAATCGGGCGGTGGAAATCGTCGAAATCGCGCAATTAGGGAGCTTAGTCGATCTGTGTTGAATCTCTACAAACCCCGGAGACAGGCGATCGCCAAAGCCTTAACCGCTCTAGAAACCTATGGCGTCAGCCCGCTGATTTTAGATAAATTTGCCCACATCCTCGACGAGCAAGACGATCGCGAGCTGTTTCATGCCAATCCGCGCATGTTGGCCACCCATCTGCAAATTTCAGAACGCGAGATGCTGCAAATTTTAGTGATGGGCGTAAAAGAAGGCATCGTCACCCTCAACTGGGAAGTGCAATGCCCCGCCTGCAAAGGCATCGACCTGAGCCCGACCCACTTTTGTGAGCTGCGCACGCTGCACACCTGCCCCGCCTGTCACCACATCCACAACACCAGCGCCGACGAGGAAGTGCGGATCTCGTTTAGCATCGACGAACGCCTGCGTAAGCTAGGAGCAACGGCCAACGATCCCGACTTTCGGGCCCGGATGGATCGGCGCTATGGCATTGTGTCAGGTCATCGGATGCTGACCCTACAAACCTTCCGCGAACTGTTTCCGCGCGAAACCTTGCCCCCCAGCGAAAGTTTACTCGTGCGGCGGGTGGCGATTTTGTTCACCGATTTGGCCGGTTCGACCGCGCTTTACAGTCGGCGGGGCGATACCCGCGCCTTTGACCTCGTCCGCAAGCACTTTGCCCTGCTGTTTCGGCTGGTGGATGAACACAACGGCGTCGTGGTCAAAACCATTGGGGATGCCGTCATGGGGGCGTTCACCCTACCTGGCGATGCCATCAATGCAGCGATCGCCATGCACCAGCAGCTCCACGCCCTTAATCAACAGTTAGCCCTTGTCCCCGAAGATTACCTTGTGCTCAAGGTCGGCATTGCCCTAGGCCCCTGCGTTAGTGTCACCCTCAACGAGCGCCCCGACTACTTTGGCACCACCGTTAACACTGCCGCCCGCATCCAGGCCACCAGCCTGGGCAACGCCATCGCCATCACGGAGGAAATGCTCCAAGACGAGAGGGTGACTCAAACGATCGGCAACTGCCACTGCCAGCGCCGCGAGGTCACTCTCAAAGGCTTCGATCAACCCGTGACAGTGCATTACATCACGCCACCAGCGGTCAATTAAAACTCCCTTGGAATGCAAGGTAAACGCCTCTAGTGAAATGCAGCTTAAAGCCCCCGAGTTTGCTGGAGCCACTGCTGCAACGGCTTGGGAATATCGAGCTTAGCGCGGCTGCTGGG
>DATNOW010000467.1:0-4110 GCA_036703515.1 Chroococcidiopsis sp. | reverse complement strand
CCCGTGGGCAAGTCCGTGGGTAAGTCGGTAGGCAAGTCGGAAGATAAAAGCTGATCCGTCATATGGCTTACCTCTCCGCCCGATAGTACCCGTCCAAGATAGCCGCCGCCAGCGGCAACGGCGCATCTTCACAGGAAAATTGCAGCTTTCCGGCCGCATCCGACAGTCCAACTTGCGGCCAGCGTCGAGCGACGCTTTCGATCGCATTACAGATTGCACTTTCGGTCAACTTAAACACCACCCCCGGACTGCCAACGTCATAGAGCAAATTGGCAATGGGAACGGTTTTAGCGCCAGTCGTTTTAGCGCCACCCGTTTTAGAGTCGCCATCGGTTCGCCCATGGCATTGCAGCCCCGCATAGACAACCAGCTCCGGTGGCAGGCTGGGTTTCTGCCCAATCCGAAACCGATAGTGTCGTGTGTCTCCCGCCGCATGAATCAACCCTAACGCTGTAAAGGGGCAATCCAAAGACTCTTCGCTCACCTGAGCCTTACCGGGCTGCGCAACATACATCCGCAGCAGGCAGCTCACATCCTTTTTGAGTGAAGAATCAGAAATCCGGGGAGCAAGGCGATCGCGCCACTCACAAAGCTGATAAAACAAATCTTCAACGGTAAAATCTACCGCTCGAAATCGATTGAAGGCAAAATCCCAAGCGGTGGCCAAATTTGGCGACTCCAACAGCTTCCAATGCAATAGCCACAAAGAAGCCGGATCTTCTAGATACGGGTCCCAACCGTCTGGCCCCAAAAGCTGCCGCCCAAAGTCTGTCGGCTGGTCGTCTTGCAACAGCTTAAACGCCGCACACCAGTAGCGCAGCGATCGCACCATATTCTTGCCCACCCCCAGCCGCACCGGAGCATCCTCCCGCAAAAAAATGGACGCATCCGCCGCCGCCCGATCAAACCCCTTTTTTAGCCAGCCAAACCGGGGATGAAAGGTTTCATGGCGAGCAAAAACGATGGCCCGAGAATTGCCATTGCTATCGATAGCCCGATTCGCTTGCTCAACCGCCATAATCCCTACAGAACGAATGTACTTATTCTCTGCGATTCAGACCCTGCTGCAAAGCCCCAATTGTAGCGTGCGTCTATCATCCTACTCCATATGTAGAGTTGAGCAGCAGAGTAGAACCGATATTGAGCGCTGGGTACGGCAAAATCAACAGGCGTAATCATGCGGCAAACACCTATCAAAAATAAACAAACTATTCAGCCTTTCGCGCGGCAATAGCATAATGGTTTCAACTTATGGTTTCCAATGGTTTCAAATTGCGACTTAGGCCAGTGAAGTCTTTTGCTGATGTTTTGTAGCCTTGACGACTTTAGTGCGATCGCCACCGCCTGCCAGCAGAGTGTAGTCGGCAAACGGCTGCCGACTGCCCTCTATGTCCACATCTCGGCTCTGAATGCCCTCGATCCGCTGCTGCAACGCTACGAACACGCCGCCCGCCAAATTGCAGCCGACGTTAACGCCACCCTTGTCAAATTCAGCACTGAGAAACCCAGCCTCTCCTACCTGCTCTATCCCGACTTTGACCACGACCCCCATCCCGCTCTCCAGGCTAGCCTCCAGGTCAATTTACACAGCCGCGAAATCAGCCGCCGCCACTACCACGACAGCCGCAATCCGTTTATTTTGCACCGCAAGGAAACCTTCGTCACCCCCAGCTATCCACTCTACGCCCAGTTTGCCGCCCTTACCCGCCAAGAAGAAGCCCTCGGTTTACTCGATAACCCCAGGGCGATCGGCACCCGCCTCGGCTGGGAACAGCGGCTCGCCCAGCATCAGGTGATCATGCAAGGGCATACGCTGATCCCACACACCCAGGCCGCCAGCCTAGACACCAGCACCAGCAGCATCCCAGCCAGCCCCAGCCCCATCAAAATCGATCGCCACAAAGCCGCCATCAGCCGCAATGATTTCTCCAAGCCAATTCGCCTAGCCCTCGAAGCCGGACTCTTACACCAGGGCACCCGATTTTTTGACTACGGCTGCGGGCAAGGCGGCGACATCACGCGCGTCGCCAAGCTAGGCTACGTCAGCACCGGCTGGGATCCCCACTATCGCCCCCACGAGCCGCTGCAAGCCGCCGAAATCGTCAACCTCGGCTATGTGATCAACGTAATCGAATCGCAGAGCGAACGCCGCGAAGCCCTGATCAACGCCTGGGCACTCACTCAGCAGGTGCTAATCGTCGCCGCCCAAGTGCTAATCGCCCAAGGCAACAGCCAAATCGCCTACGGCGATGGCGTCATCACCAGCCGCAATACCTTCCAGAAATATTACGACCAAGAAGAACTTAAAACCTACATCGACCAGGTGCTTGGGGTAGACTCTGTGCCCGCCGGGCTGGGGATTTACTTTGTCTTTCGCGATGAAGCCCAGGCCCAGAGCTTCCGCGCATCCCGCTTTCGATCGCGGGTATCGGTGCCCAAGGTGCATCTGGCCAACAAGCGCTTTGAAGACTACAAAGAGCAGCTAACGCCGCTGATGGCCTTCTTTACCGAACGGGGGCGACTGCCCACCCTCGAAGAACTGCCCGAAACCAGCGCCCTCTGCACCGAATTTGGCACCCTGCGCCGCGCCTTCCAGATCGTCTTACACGCCACCAACCCTCAAGAATGGGATGCCATTAGCGATCGCCGTCGCCACGATTTACTCGTTTACCTAGCCCTCAGCCACTTTGGCCGTCGCCCTAAACTGCGCGACCTCACCCCCCTCATCCAAACCGACATCAAAAGCCTATTTGGCGGCTATCAGCAAGCCTGCGCCGCCGCCGACCTAATGCTCATGAGCCTCGGCAACCTAGCCGTCGTCGAAGAACGCTGCAAAAGCAGCGCCATCGGGCAAAAGCGACCCAATTCACTCTGGGTACACGTATCAGCGATCGAAACCCTCGACCCCCTGCTGCGCCTCTACGAAGGCTGCGCCTCACGCACCATCGGCCGCCCCCAAGACGCCAACGTCGTCAAATTCCACTGCCGCAAACCCAAAATTTCCTACCTGTTCTACCCCAACTTTGACACCGACCCTCACCCCGTCCTGCACACCAGCATGACCATCGACCTCCGCGATCTTCACGTCCACTACCGCGACTACAACCCCACCGACAACCCACCCCTGCTGCACCAAAAAGATGCCATGGTGGCCGCCGACTATCCCCTCTACGAGAAGTTTGCCAAACTAACCCGCCAAGAAGAAGGATGGGGTCTGCTCGATGATTTAAGCCGCATCTACGACTCCCGCGGTTGGCACAAGTGCCTAGAAGAACATTGCGCCGAATTAAAAGGGCATCGTGTAGTGTGGCGCAAAGATGCCGACCCCTATCAAGTCAAACTAATCAAATCTGCTCAGCGGCGACGGAGTGTGGCATCCGAGCAGCGCTAGTTATTGAGAAAGTAAATCTACCAGAGAGTAACCTCGGAAAGAGGCAATATCGCTAATTCTCCACCCATTAAGCGTATTTTCTAGAGTAAAAATTAAGAGAATAGGAGTTTCATAATTCAAAAAACGAACCTCAGCTTGATTACGCTCAACATCAAATACCCCAATTTGCAGATTGCTAATACTAGGATCTTGACTATCCGAAAGAGGATCGAAATCCAGATTGCAATATCTACGGTTTTGCGCGCGACAATGCCGATCTTGCACAATCAAGTTAACGAGGTTGGAGTTGAAGTATTGCAACATCACTTCAGGACTCTGCTCAAAGATAGAAGTACGCAAGTTATTGGGCGAGAAGTCATCGTATAAGGCTTGAATCACCGCTGTAGGCGAGTCTGCAGTAGATAAATCGGCTTCAGGGAAGTCAGCGATTGTTGTCGATGCCTGAGTATTGAATAACGTTACTGATTCTGGAGATATTCTTAACTGTAGAATCGAAGGTTTTATATGTAAGAACATTCCTTCCTGTAGCATTGTCGTTTTCGACAAAACGCTAACCCCAGCAGCGGCAGTTGGCATGGTTGCACTCCAAGCACCCAGGCAGCCTGATAACAAAACCACACGAAACAGAGTCTTTGTGCCAAAAAGAAAGGTTTGCATAACGGATTTGCTTGCCAGTCAGTAGATATTACAAACTTGAGAAGACCGCGATCGCCCCTAAA
>DATNOW010000466.1:0-7235 GCA_036703515.1 Chroococcidiopsis sp. | reverse complement strand
AGCGCCCTCGAAGACAACAACCAAGTGCTATTCCGCTATTGCGCCCCCGACGGCAGCCTCAGCGAGGCCTCCAACCCCAACGGCTCGCTGCACCATATTGCGGGCATTTGCAATCAGCGTGGCAATGTTGTGGGGATGATGCCCCACCCTGAGCGAGCGGCCGAGTCTATTTTGGGCAAGCCCGACGGGTTGCGCCTCTTCCAAGGGCTACTGAAGCAGGCGATCGCCAGCGTTGCCTAATCTATCTTGCCTGATCTCGACCCTTGTTAGCAGAGCACGTTACTCAGCGGAGCACGTTACCAGATGGGGCGATTGTTTGTCTCAGCGCTGAAAAATTTCTTGTCTGCTGGGTTAGCGATCGCCGCTGTTTTTGTAGCAGGATTGGCTTCTGCCTTCACGCGTGACCTTTTACGAGGCAGAAACTATTCAGATGTGGGTGTGCCCATGTATGAGCACAGCGGCATCGCAATTTTGGTGGGTCTTCTCGTATTTTCAGTCGTCCTGTTTGGCTGTTTATACACCCTTCAACGCACGCTGAGCCGCAATTTTCAGTGGCTCCCCTACTTGGTAGCGCTGATCACAGGCATTGGCTTTAGCCCAATTCTGATCTTCATCCTGTTTGGCTAGTGGGCAGTTGGAGTCATTGAGCGTTAAGCGTTGAGCACATTACTGAAATCGGCAGCCAAAAGACTGAAGCACACTGCTCACCAATCCGCGGGATAGGCCCATATTCTGAAACCTCAGGACATGGGCTGTAAACCGCTCTTAAAACGACGAGGGCTGCGCTGGAGCCTCAGACGAAAACGGCTGGAGCTGAATGTTGTAGCTCGGATCGAGCAGCGTTAGGCGAATCGGTGCAGAGTGGGGGGCGATCGCCACCGTAGGGGCAGCGGCGGACGCGGCAGCGGGTGCGGGCGCAGGTGCAGGTGCAGGTGCAGGTGCAGGCGCAGCGGCAACAGGTGTAGCAGATTCCCGACTCAACGCTTGTTTAGCGGCCGCTAGCGACTGGGCGACCTCGGTTTGGCGCTCTAACTCCTCGGTATAGGACAGTAGATTGCTCAGCCCGTTAATCAGTTCGCGAATATTGCGTCGAAACGATGGATCGCCCGTCAGCTCATCGAGGTCTGCCGTGATCTTCTGAGCATTTTGGAATGTAGCGCGGGCCGATTCTAGGGTCTGCTGCAGCATCAAAATATTTTCGGAGCTGCCAAAGGCGTCGGAAACGTTGCGCAGATTGGTCGAGGCTTGAGCCGCATTAGTCGATAGGGTTTCCAGGTTGCGGATGAATTCGCCATCTTGCACCAGTGGCGTGAACCCTGAGGCGATTAGGCGGACTTGATTGGTAGTTTCGTTGATGTTCGACAGCGTGCTAGACAAGGCTACGCGGTTTTCTGCCAGCAGTCGGTTGACCTGCGCGGCCGTCATGCCGAGCTGATCGGCGGTGCGTCCGACCGAAGCCGTCGTGGTTTTAGCCGAGGCCGACAGCGACGTTAACTCACGCTCAACGGTGCGGGTAAGGCGGGTGACCTCTCGGCTTAAGACCGCCACCCCGGCAGCGGCGTCTGAACTGTTGCGGGTGAGGGAGCGAATTTCGCCAAAGAATGCTTCATCGCCAAACAGATCGGCCAGCTTGACGGTGGCGCTAATCAGTTCGCTAAAGCTCACCCCCACTTCGCCATCGATGCGATCGCCATCACAAATAATCGGGCTGTTTTTGCAGGCATCGTCTAGGGGGGTGATTGCAACCGTGGTCGGTGGTAGCTCAGCTTCGTTGGGCGTAATATCAATCGAGGTTTCACCAATCAGACCGGCCTGATTGACCTGAATCAGCGAATTGCGCGGAATATTGAGCGTTGCAGAGCTGATCTCGACATCGACCTCAACCCCACGGGTGCTCGGGCGGATAGCGGTGATCTCGCCCACCGTTACCCCCCGATAGCGCACGGGCGCACCCGTTTGCATCCCTCCTACGCCGGCAAACTCAATGGTTACTGTATAGCTGCGATTTCCTGGGTTTAGCCCGCGCAACCACAGCACCATAAACCCAAATAAACCAATGCCCAGCAAAATCAATAGCCCGACTGAGCCTTCCCGAATCGTTCGCGATCGCATGAATTCTCCCTCACATCACGTTAAATCCTAGGAAACTGGCTACGTTGCAGCTCCCGTTTGACAGCCGCAGATACTGTTGTTGATAGAGTTCATAAAACACTAAATGCCCAAATGGGAATAGAGCACTCAGTCGTCAAACTCAACTATATTAAAGCCCCAAGTCCTTTTCTATGGACTCTCAGGCATTCATAGATACTGACCTTGCCTATAAACAGATATAACGATAGCTGACGTTGATCACAAACCCTTAACAGATTAACCGAGGAGTTGCGCAACCACATCACCCAGTTCGTACCCAGTCAGCAAGTTTTGACGCCCAAATCGACCCTGCTCAGTTTTTTTCAGGGCACCGACTACGCCCAGCAACCTGCATTAGAGCAGCCTTAGAGCATCCAATACCTTAAAGGATCCAATACCTTAGAGCATCCAATACCTCAGAACCTCAACGACGCCAACGACTAGTCAAGCACCTGAATGGGGCCCTGAATTTGACCGCTGGTAAACTGACGCATCAGTGGATTATCAGTCGTATCAATGTCTTCTACAGTTCCCTCCCACTGCACTTTGCCTCTGTAGAGCAAAATAATGCGGTCAGCGGTGCGGCGAATGGTGCTGTCTTGGTGGGTGACGATGGCATAGGTACTGCATCCGCCTTGGCTGCACTGAAGCTGACGAATCAAATCTTCGACTACCGTTGAGGCGATCGGGTCTAGCCCGGCCGTTGGTTCGTCATACAATAGCACCTCCGGGCTTTCGGAGGGTTTTTCGGGGTTTTCCATAATGGCCCGCGCCAGGCTGACGCGTTTGCGCATCCCCCCCGAAAGCTGTGATGGGTAGCGATTGCTAATGCCCGATAAACCGACCATCTCTAGCTTTTGCTCAACCAATTCGCGAATGCGACGACTTGACAGTTTAGAGTGCTCGTAGAGCAAAAAGCCAACGTTTTCATCGACCGTCAACGAGTCAAACAGCGCCGCATTTTGAAACACCATGCCAATCCCGACCGGATCGTTGGAATCTTCGGCTAAACCCTGCCGCCGCTGTCCTTGCACATAGATTTCACCCGAATCGGGGGCCAGCAGCCCCGCAATAATCCGCAAAATCGTTGACTTTCCAGTGCCCGACGGGCCGATAATGGCCAACGCCTCCCCCCGGTAGATCGCCAAATCGACATTGTCTAAGACGACATAATCACCAAAGGCTTTACTGACGCCTCGAAGCTCAATGAGTGGCTCAGCCATAAAATCTGCAACAGGTCTTGATAAAAAATTTACTTCGGTATGGGAATCTGGGTACTAGCATTAAAGCGTATTTACCCGGATTGCTCGACGTAACTTGCTCGACATGACGTGTTCGATCCAAATTGCGTGACGCAGCGGATGGCGGGTTGCACCCTAACGGTTCCTACATTAACAGGAGTTTCGCTCTGCGACGAGGATTAGGATACGCTATGCCCTCGCGGTCAGCAATGGTCAGCAATGCTACGGCTCTGGGTTTAAGCTCTGGGTTTAATCTGTTGTAGCGCGTGTAGCGCGGTTGTAGCGCGATTTCATCCTCTAGACTGGTTTTCGGGTCTATTGCTCTGATCTCAATTGACCGTTTTGCTGCGCTCCAGCTCGCTGCTGCTTCCTGCCAGCATTCTTTCCCACCCTCACTTTTCTGCGCAATGTCTAACGGTTTTTTCAAGCACGCCATCCAAGTCCTCAAGCAGGAATCTCGCAGCCGAACTCCGCCTCGCGTCGGGCGATGGTTTAAGTGGCTGGCTCCGGGGCTATCGATCAAGCGTTGGCTAATTACGAGCGCAGCCGGGGTGGTCTTGTTTGGCTTGGGCTTAGCTGTCTGGACGCGACTGACGCCAGTGTTTTATATCAGTCAATTTATCGGCAAGGTGCTCGAAACCATTACCAGCGTCGTTCCCAACTACATCAGCGGCCCCTTGGTTGTGCTGCTGGGCGTGCTGCTGATTTTTGTTGGACAGATGCGCAGCCTAGGGGCGATCACCGAGGTGCTGATGCCCGAAGGCGATGAGGAATTGGTCGATCGGATCATGACCCACCGCCGCCTGCTGCGCGGCCCGAAAATTGTGGCGTTGGGCGGTGGCACAGGGCTATCGACGCTGCTGCGGGGGCTGAAAAACTATAGCTCTAACATTACGGCGATCGTTACCGTTGCCGATGATGGTGGCTCCTCTGGGCGGCTGCGGCGCGAAATTGGCGTGCTGCCACCGGGAGATATCCGCAACTGCCTGGCCGCGCTGGCGGACGAGGAAAAGCTGCTGACCGAGCTGTTTCAATATCGGTTTCAGGCGGGGGATGGGCTGACGGGGCACAGCTTTGGCAACTTGTTTTTGACGGTGATGAGTGAGGTGACGGGCGATCTAGAGCGGGCGATCGCCGCTATTTCTAAAGTGTTGGCGGTGCGGGGGCAGGTGCTGCCGGCCACCCTAACCGATATGCGCCTTTGGGCCGAGTTAGAGGATGGCCGCCGCATCGAGGGCGAGTCTAACATCGGTGAAGCGGGCGGGAAAATTGTCACCATTGGCTGCACCCCGGCCAACCCGAAGGCGCTGCCCCGAGCCTTACAGTCGATTCAAGAGGCCGATTACATCATCATTGGCCCTGGCTCGCTCTATACCAGCGTCATCCCCAACCTACTGGTGCCTGAAATTGCCGAGGCGATCGCCCAGCGCACCGACATCCCACGGATCTATATCTGCAACGTCATGACCCAGCCCGGTGAAACCCAAGGCTATACGGTGTCAGACCATATTCGCAGCATCGAACGCGTCTGTGGACGCAAGCTGTTTGATGCCGTGATGATACAAAAGAAAACGCCCTCGGCCCACGCCCTGATCCGCTATGCCCAAGAAGGTTCCCACCCAGTCTATTTTGACCGGGAAGCTGTCATGCAGCTTGGCTGCCGGATTGTGATCGCCAACGTCATCCGTGAGGATGAGGAAACGGGCGCAGTCCGTCACAACTCGGAGCGCCTGGCCAAAACCCTCGTCCGCTGGTATGCCCGCTATCAAGATTAGTCATCCCGACTAGTCATCACGAAAATTCGCAATCTTAAGCCTTAGGCGATCGCCGCCGCATATCGAGCTTTTCGGTCAGTTCATCCTTAATACGATTGATGATCGAGGCCTCATCGAGCGAATTGACAATCTTCTGCATCACGGCTCTGGGGCCCTCTGCGCCCCAAGAGGCCCCGTTGGCCAGGTAGATTTTCGTCACCTGCCCAATAACGTAGGATGAAACCCCGGCCACACCCGCCTGGGTCAACGCCACCGCTAGGTAGGGAGCAAGCGATGCGCCCCCCGTCACCGTAGCCGATAGCCCTAGCAGGCTTTTGAGTGAGCCTAAGCCAAAGGTCACAAGCAGTTCGCTGGCGGTAATGCCGCCCATGCCAACGGCGATTTTTTGCAGCAGTTCGACTGCGCCATACTGGGTCATGGTGATGCCGTAAAGCTTGGAGAGGGTCAAGATCAGGGCCACGTCAATCACGGCACTGCTGAGCACATCCACTACCGTCACCGGGTTGAGGGCGATCGCCACGGCCTTGGTCATGACGCTATTCCAAATCACCTGATTGGCGGCGCGATCGCGAATTTCCATCTTGCGCTGCACCAGCTTTTCGTTGACATCGTCGGCATACAGCATCGTATTCAGCGCCACCAGCGACTTGCCATCGCGGTGCAAAATCTCCAAGATTTTTAGCTTCAAGCCCTCGACCTGGGGCGCGCCCCGGTGTTGCTCAACCACGACGCTGCCATCGGCCCGTCGCACCGCCCGCGCCACCAGCGGAGAGGCTGACACCATGACAATTTCCTCCGGCGATAAAATATCGCGCACGCGCTGATCTTTGAGCGTGTTGTAGATTGCCACCCGATCGGCCTCAGGGTATTGATCAACCTTGTTAAACACCAGCAGCATCGGCTTATTGGCCTGACGCAGCAGCGAAAGCGCATCATACTCCACGGTGGTAATGTCGCCCGCCACCACAAACAAAATTAAATCGGCCTGCTGAGCCAACTCCCGCGCCATCCGATCGCGGTCATCCCCGTTGACCTCGTCAATGCCCGGTGTGTCGATCAGCTCAATTTGGGAGCTACCGATCCCCTGTAAGGCAAGCTTCGTCACCCCAGGCGGGCGATCGCCCCCTGTTTCTCCCCAGCGGCTGCGCTGCACGGTTTGGGTAACGCCATGCAGTGGCCCTGTCTCAAAGGCCGCCTGCCCCAGCAGGGCATTCAGCACCGACGACTTGCCCCGTCCCACCATGCCAAACACCACCAGCTGAATCACCTGCTGATCGAGCTTGGTCAGCATCGTTTCTAAGCAGTGGATTTCAGACTCCAGACCGACCTGTTCTTGAGCGGTCAAATCCAGATTGTTGACAAGTTCGCGCAGGGCATCCTGAGCCTGGCGATAGTTGAGATCTTCCAGCACATCCTGAAAATCGAAGACAACGTCTTCTAGCTCCAGATCTTCTAGCTCTCGATCTTGCGGCTTTAGATCTTGTGGCGCTCGATCCTCCTGTGGATTGTCCGATTGTGGTCCTTGCATTTGTTCAGCCATACAGTGTCTACCATCCACCCATGGGATCAGAACGATGATTGCGGGTCATGCGGTTTCATCCAGTTTGATTTAATTCATACAGGTTAGGGCAGGTTAGGGAAATTGATTTGGGCCGTAGGAGGACTAGGGCGACTCGATGATGGTTTGGGGCGGGGGGTGGCGGTGGGGAATAGGGGGATCGTGCTAGAGGCGATCTAGGGGCGATCTAAGGACGGCAGAGATCGCTGGGTAGTTGACGCACGATGCGCTGGAAGGGGGCGGGATCGCTGAGGGCTTGGGACAGAATCAGGGCTCCTTGGATGGCGATCGCTCCATCTTGGCCGCGCTCGTGGGCGAGGGTGGGCTCTAGCCCCGCTTCAATCAACACTTGGGCGATCGCGTCAATCCAGGTGAGAAATAGGATTTTGACTTGCTCGTGGAAGACATCGCGGGCTGAGCCTAGCTGCAAGATGGCAAAGAGGCAGGGCTGGGTGCCGCCTTCGTATAGCTCATAGAGGCGATCGCACATTTGCTGCAAGCGGATGGGGGCATCGCCGGGGCTGGCCAAGG
>DATNOW010000465.1:0-5739 GCA_036703515.1 Chroococcidiopsis sp. | reverse complement strand
AATTGGAGTCTACACGTCTACCCGTCGCCTTAACCGCAGTCTTTATAAAGCATTCACAAAATAGTGACAGAGGTAGGCTCTAGAATTGACGGAACACAAGGTACAACGGTGGTTAGATTCGCACACTGACACTAGGGTGATACATCAATATGGAAGCAGAAAAGTTAGCATCATACCGGAACCTGGGATTGGCTAGATTAGAGCAACTCTTGCTCACCCAACCCCCCGCTCCCCATGACGCAGATTACTTCATCGATCGTTCGATTCGCAAACTGACTGGACTGCCTCCTACCCCAGCGGGTGCTCCCCCCTACCAAGGGATTTACAGCAGTTCGTTCACGATGGAGCAATATCGCAATGGAGCCACCAGCCGTCTCCTTGAACTGATGCTGCAAAAGCTGTCTGCCCTAGACCCAATCGACGACGACGTCGATAAGTTTATCCGTTTGCTGTCTGACCTACCCGAAAAGCCAGCCGGCTCGGAACCTTACACGCGCCTCTTCATCCTGCGGGAAGACACCCCAGACCCGCCGACGGTGGATGCCAACGTTACCATAGTGTCCAAAAAGCAGTTTTTGACCTTAGACCAAACCCTGCAAATTGTCGGCTCCACCCAGCTCAAAGATCGGATTACGGCGATCATGCCGGGCTTAAATGCCACCCTAGAAAAATTTGAAATCAATACGCCCTTGCGGATCTCCCATTTCTTAGGACAGATTTTGCATGAAAGCGGTGGGTTTCGCTATCTGCGCGAGATTTGGGGCCCGACCGATGCTCAGCGCCGCTATGAACCGCCCTCTAAACTGGCGTCAACTCTGGGCAACGCCCAAGCGGGCGACGGCAAGCGCTATATGGGGCGCGGCGTGATTCAACTGACGGGGCGCTCTAACTATGCCCAGTTTTCTAAGGCTATGGGCGTTGACTTTGTGGCCTCCCCGGAGCTAGTCGAGTCACCCCAATATGCCGTCATGGTAGGGGGCTGGTATTGGACGACCCGCAAAATCAATGCTCCCGCCGATAAGGATGACCTGCTGCGCGTCACTCGCCTGGTCAACGGTGGCACCAATGGCCTAGCCGATCGCGAAAAATATCTCAAGCGTGCCAAGCAAGTACTGGGTATTTAGACCTGCGTATTGAGGCCTGCGTATTTAGACTGAATAGGATTTATCCGAAAGATGCCTGGTTTTGCAACGGTGGATCAGTCCACCCTTTCAGAACCAGGCATTTTTAGTGGGCGTGGGGATCATCCCTAAAACAACCTGAAGACTAGACCATCGGCGGCTGAGGTCTGCCAGAATAGGCGGACAACCTTACTGTAGTCAATTGCCTGATGGACAATTTGCCGTCGTCTGTATTAACTCTTGCCATTGATATTGGTGGTAGTGGGGTTAAAGCCTTGGTGTTAGATGGCACAGGCACCCCTGTGACCGAGCGATCGCGGGTTGAAACACCGCAGCCTGCCACTCCAGAGGCCGTTTTGGCGGCGATCGCCAGTTTGTTGCCCGCGCAGGGGCGCTTTGATCGCGTTTCGGTAGGGTTTCCGGGGGTAGTGCGCGGGGGGGTGATTGCGACGGCAGCCAACCTCGACCCGACGTGGGTGCCGTTTGACCTCAGAACCGCCCTGATGGATCAACTCAACACCCCGGTGCGCGTGATCAATGATGCCGATATGCAGGGGTTAGGGGCGATCGCCGGTAAGGGTGTAGAGTTGGTTGTCACCCTCGGCACGGGTTTTGGCTCAGGGCTGTTTCTCGAAGGGCAGCTAATTCCCAACCTGGAACTAGGGCACCATCCCTTTCGCAATGAGCAAACCTACGAAGAGCAGTTGGGGCGCGCGGCCCTCGACCGGGTGGGCAAAAAGCGCTGGAACCGGCGTTTGCAAAAGGCGATCGCCACGCTAGAACATTTATTTAACTACGATCAGCTCTATCTAGGCGGCGGCAACACTAACAAAGTCGACCCTGACCTGCCCAGCAATGTCAAAATTGTGCCCAACATTTCTGGCTTGCTGGGCGGCATTGCCCTGTGGCGCGATCGCTAGCCCGATGCCCACCAGATTTCGAGGCTCTACTAGATAGCGTCAGTCCCCGAGTTTATCCAAAACCATAGCCACACCCTAGAATTCTGGCGTTATTGAATCCACAACTCTAAACTAAATAATCTGCTAATTGTCCACAGCGATGCGTGTCGAGCGGTGGCGAATTTGGGCGATCGCGCTCAGGCCAGCCTACCGATTGGGATGCCAATTGGGAGGATAAACCAATGCATTCATCAGGTCAGCCATCGGGCCAGCTATCAGGTCAGCCATCAGGCCAGCGACCCAGACCGACTGCACGCACCTTGGCGACGGTGTATGGGGGGGCAAGCGTTGTCTGGATGGCGCTCTCAGAGTGGCTGATGCTGGCGATCGCCCCCAAGTGGGACAGTTGGAGCCTATGGCAAAGCCTAAAACCCTGGCTCGATATAGCATTGGCGACAGGGCTGCTGTATTACCTGCTGCGCCGCTACGAGTATTCCCCAGACTCGCCGCCGTCCAATCGGCCAGTCCCGAGCCCCGACCCATCACCCGTCTCTAGCCCTGATCCGGCCCAGGAACCGATCATTGCGCCCGATCAAGCGGTGCGCTTACAGCAGATCTTGACCACCATGCCCGTCATGCTCGATGCCTTTGACGCCGATGGCAACGTCGTCTTTTGGAACCAAGAATGTGAGCGGGTCACGGGCTATTGTGCCGACGAAATCATCAACAATCCGCAGGCGATGGCGTTGATCTATCCGGATCCCGACTATCGCCACCAGATGTTGCAACAGTGGAACACGTTGGGCAATCGCTATCGCAACTGGGAATGTGAACTCACCGGCAAAGACGGCACTCGACGGATCATTGCCTGGTCCAATTTATCGGATGACTTTCCCGTTAGCGGCTGGAAAACCTGGGGGATTGGGGTGGATGTCACCGAATATCGCCGCGTGTTGGACGATCGCGCTCGGATTGAGCAAGCCCTGCGCGCCAGTGAGTCCAAGGTGCGATCGCTTGTGCAGGATGTCGATGTCGGTATTGTGCTGCACGGGGGGCGGTCAGAAATTTTGCTGTGTAACCAAACCGCCCAAGACTGGCTAGGGCGCACAGCCGCTGAACTGATCAGCAAAACCTGGCTCGATCACGATTGGTCAAGCTGTCGGGAGGATGGATCGCCGTTTTTGCGACAGGATGATCCCGTGGCGGTGGCGATCGCCGCCCATCAACCGGTGCGCAATGTGGTTATGGGGATCGAGCGCAAAACCCAGGGCGATCGCGTTTGGCTATTGGTCAGCGCCGTGCCCCAGATCGACGAATCAGGCATCCTTCACTACATCGTGTCGAGTTTTAGCAACATCACCGCCCAAAAGCAGGCCGAAGCCGCCCTCAAGGCCGAGCGCGATCTGCTAACCAGCATCATGAACACCAGCGTGGCCGCAATCATGGTGCTCAACCCCAGCGGGCAAATCACCTACGCCAACGAGAGCGCAGAACGGGTGGTGGGGCTAACCCGCACCGATATTGCCAGCCGCACCTACAACGCCCCCGACTGGAAGCATACCGATCTCGATGGCGGCCCCTGGCCCCATGAAAAACAGCCCTTTGTACAGGTGATGACCACCGGGCTGCCGGTGTTTGACGTGCAGCACGCAATTGAAACGCAAACAGGGGAGCGCAAATATTTATCCATCAACGGGGCCCCAATCAAAGACCCACAGGGCACCATCACCAGCCTGGTGTTTTCGGTAAACGATATTACCGATCGCTTTTTGGCTGAGCGCGCCCTAGAACACCGCGAGCAATACTTCAAAGCGCTGACCGAGCACTCCTCTGATATTGTGGTGCTGCTCGACCGGCAGGGCCGCTTTCGCTATGTCACGCCCTCAACTGAGCGGGTGTTGGGCTATAGTCCCGATGTCGTAGTCGGCCACCACGCCACCGACTTTGTCCATCCCGACGATGTCGCCACCATCCTAACGGTGCTCGACAACGCCATCCGGAAACCGCGCCAGAGCCAGCCTTTAGTGGAATATCGCGTCCGCCATGCCAACAACAGCTATCGCACCTTTGAAGCCGTAACGACCAGTTTGCTCGATGACCCGATTGTGCAGGGGGTGGTGGTCAACTGCCGCGATGTCACCGATCGCAAGCAGGCCGAAGAGGCCCTGCAAGATAGCGAAGAGCGCTATCGCTCGGTGGTATCGCTGCTGACCGAGGGAGTGGTGCTGCATGCCGTCGATGGCACCATTGTGGCCCACAATGCCAGCGCCGAGTCAATTTTGGGCATGTCCATGGCAGAGATGACCCGCCACCGTCAGATCGAAGACCCGGTTTGGTACTTGACCTATGAAGACGGCTCGATCTTACCGGCCGACCAAATGCCGGCTGCCATTACCCTGCGCACGGGGGAACCGCAAACGGGGGTAACGCTAGGGTTTCGCCGGCCCGATGGAGAGTTTCGCTGGCTGATGGTCAACTCGCAGCCGCTGCTCAGCCCCGATGAAACCAGCATTCGGGGGGCTGTGGTGTCGTTTTCTGATATTACCGAACGGCGGCAGCAGCAGCAGGCGTTGCAGCAAAGCGAAGAAAAGTTTCGCTCCTTGACCCACTGCGCCCCCATTGGCATTTATATGGTCGATGCCGATGGCTATGGCACCTGGGTGAATCCTCGACTACAGGCGATCGCTGGCTTTACCCTCGAAGAATCCCTCGACTTGGGATGGAGCCACTTTATCCATCCCGAAGACTTGCAGCGGCTGCAGCGCCACTGGCAAGACTGCTACACCCACGGGCTGCCCTACGATGGCGAATATCGCTTTTTGCAGCGCGATGGCACTATCCGCTGGGTGCATGAGACGACAACGGCCATGTACGACGATCAGGGCAACCTGATCGGGCATGTGGGGGCGATCGAAGATATCACCGAGCGCAAGCAGGCCGAAGAAGCCCTGGCCCAAAGCGAAACGCGGCTGCGGCTGGCTCTAGAAGCAAGCAATATCACCTGTTGGGAATACGATCTGCGCAGCGCTCAAGTCGAAGGCATGGGGCGCATGAGCCACGGTCACTGGGTGGCCGAACCCTGGCGGCGATCGCTCAATCGGATTTATGCGCTGGTGCACAGCGACGATCGCGATCGCCTCCGCCAAGAAGTAGCCCAGGCGATCGCCACCAGCGGCGAGCTGATCAGCGAATATCGCATCTGCCTGCCGGGGCAGTCACCGCGCTGGATGCTGTTGCGGGGACGGGTGGTGACCGAAACCGAGGGCAATCAGCGCACTACCCGACTGGTGGGTGTGTCGATCGACATCGACAATCTGAAGCAGGCCGAAGCCTCGATTCAGCAGCTCAATGCGGCCCTGGCCCAGCAAAACAGTGATCTTGAGGCCCTCGTTGAACAGCGCACCTCTGAACTCACGACTTTCTTTAACGCATTGCCCGATCGGGTGTTTGTGATCGATCGTCGCGATATGCGCATTGTCTTTAGCAACGACCTCCATGCGTGGCACAACTTTGGCGCATCCAGCGGCAAAGAGATTTGTGGCAAAACGATCTTTGAATGTTTTCCGCCCGAGCGCGCCGCCCATCTAGCCGAGCAAAACGACCAAGTCTTTACAACCGGCGAGGTGATGCGGATTCAGCACGACTACAAGGTGGGCGATCGCACCGTCTATATGGACACCTACAAAATTCCGCTCAAGCGCCCCAACGGTGAGGTTTAT
>DATNOW010000464.1:0-7898 GCA_036703515.1 Chroococcidiopsis sp. | reverse complement strand
GGGATGGGACAGCGTCGCCGGATAGGTGGCATCCAGCGCCGGGATCTGGAGGTGAGCCGTCATCACCGCATCCACCCCCGCCGCGATCGCCGCCGCAAAAGGCGGAAACTCGGTTGTCGCCAAACGCTCGCGCCCGTGGGGGATGACCGGTAGCTCCAGATGGGAGTCGATTGCCGTGTCGCCATGCCCCGGAAAATGCTTGGCCGTCGTCAAAACGCGATGGCGGTGGGCCCCGCGAATGAAGGCTGTGGTCAACTGGCTGACGGCGGCGGCCGTTTCCCCAAAGGCCCGGACGTTGATCACCGGATTGGCGGGATTGTTGTTGACATCGGCGACGGGGGCCAGCAGCCAATTGAGCCCGATCGCCAGCGCTTCTTGGGCGATCGCCGCTCCCATCTGCTCGGCATAGGCCACAGCCTGCTGCATATCCCGTTGGGCGATCGCCCCCAGCGCCAGCGGCGGCGGAAACCAGGTTGCGCCCGCAAACCGCTGCCCTACCCCTTCTTCGATATCGGCACAGAGCAACAGCGGAATCGACGCCCATCCCTGCAACTGCTGCGATCGCACTCCGAGCTCTACCGCGCTCGCGCCCAGCAAAATCACGCCCCCGACGCCCAAATCTTCGATCCAGTGGCGTAGCGTAGCGGCCGGGGGTTCCCACTGCGGATATTGAATCTGGTGATCAAACAAATAGCCCGATGCCCGCACAACGACCAGTTGCGCCACCTGGGCAGGCAGCGGCAGATCCGTCCAGTCGGGTAAGGATGAAGTCATGGCGATCGCAAAACCCAAAACCAGTTTGCGCCATTCATATTTGCACAATTATTTGCACAATAGTGCGGCAGACCACAGCCTCAAACACCATTAAATTTGCACAATAGCTCAGCGCAACAGCGCGGCAGGGAACAGCCTAGGGCACCGGCACGATCGATTGCGCTAGTAGTTTTGGATAGCAGGGATAGGTCTCAGACCCACAAACCGTCGCTACCGTGCCGCGGATCAGCACCCGAGCGCCCACATAGGGTTCCAGCAAATCCCCTTCTAGGTAGAACCGATCCACCGCCGTCGATTCGACAAAATAGCCGTTGGGCGGATTACCCGTAGCGGTAGGATCAGGGGGTTGCGCCTGAAACTGAACTACGCCGCGCACTTCTAGAACGGTCGGCGGCATGACATAGGCTTGCACCACCCAGAATGCGCCCAGACTGACAATCACACCGGCCACAAAGCCGACCAATATTGCCCTGGCTATCAATACAGTTCGGCTCATACAAGTTCAGTTCCCATGGCGTGAAACGCTCAGACCTTAGCTCCCTAGAGAGCCCCAGCCAAGGCGATCGCTAAAACTTGAGGCGATGGCGGAAGTTATAGACCGATTCAACCAGCCCAATGGCAATAAAGTTAGTCAGCAGCGACGATCGCCCATAGCTCAGCCACGGCAGCGGAATCCCCGTAATCGGTGCCAGCCCAATGGTCATGCCGATATTGACCAGCACCTGGAAGATGATCATCGACAGCACGCCAATGGCCAGCAGCGAACCAAAATTATCCTTGGCATTTTGGGCGATGATCACCAGCCGCAGGCAAATCAACCAAAACGCCATCAGCACCAGAATGCAGCCGACAAAACCCAACTCTTCACCAATGGCGGAAAAAATAAAGTCAGTGTGCTGCTCGGGAATGAAGTTGAGCTGCGTTTGGGTGCCGTGATTCAACCCACGCCCCCACAGCCCGCCGTTGCCGATGGCAATGCTCGACTGAATCAAGTGATAGCCGCCACCAAGGGGATCGCGATCGGGATCGAGAAAAAGAATCAGACGGTCTTTTTGGTAGTCTTTGAGCAAGCCCCAGAGAAACTGACCCAGCCCTCCCGAAACCAGGTTAACTACCCCAGCGGCGATCGCTCCATACAGCGGCCAGGGCAACGTGCGCCAACCCAAAAAAATCACCAGCCCCGCCCAAAAAAACCACGCGGGCAAAAACGCATTAAATACAATTGCTGACACCAAGGGCGAAATCAGCAGCACCAGCCAGCCTGGATTGGCATTGCCCCAGTAAAGCATCCCTAGGGTAATCGCCCCAAACACCAAGGATGTCCCCAGGTCAGGTTGCAGCATAATCAGACACCACGGCACCGCTGTCACCAGCAGCACCTTGACCATTTCGGTCAGCGTCGAGGCCGTGCGCTCTTGGATCACCCCCGCCAACGTGATGATCAGCCCCACCTTGGCAAACTCAGACGGCTGCACATTAAAACTGCCGAGGGTGACCCAGCTTTGGGCACCATTGGCACTCGTCCCGACAAACACTACAACCAGCAGCGAAATATTGGTAATGGCGTAGATAATCCACTTCCACTGGATCAGATTTTCGTAGCGCGATCGGGCGATCGCCATCGTCGTGACCAGGCCAATACCGCCCATAATCCAGTGCTGCCACCATTCTGTATCGCCCCGATTCAGCTCGGTGCTGCGAATCGACAGCCCGCCCAAAATCGTCATCCCCACCACCAGCGCAATCAGCACCCAATCGACTTCTTGCCACGGTTCGAGCAGGGTTTTCCAACTAAATCGATTAAAGGATCTCTGGAGCATTGCCATGGCGAAATTCAGCGGTAAGGGCAGTAAGGGATTTGCAAGTAAATATGTACATTCGTAGGGTGCGTTAGGCGTTAGCCGTAACGCACCGCTGGTGTTTTATTTTCACGCAAGTCCCTAAGGACTTCAGGAAGGTAGGGTACAAACTCGCCATCCTGCGATGGCGATAGACAGGCGCTTAGGTCGCTATGCCAATTATGCCAGAGCCGCCATCGATACCTTGGCCGCAATTTGCTGGGCGATCGCCGTCAGCGCTTTGGCCGAAGCCGATTCGGGCGCATCGATCACAATTGGGACACCGCGATCGCCCCCCTGCCGCAGCAAGATCTCCAGGGGCACACAGCCCAACAGCGGAATGCCTAACTCTTGGGACGTTTTTTCGCCCCCTTTAGAGCCAAAAATGTCGTAGGATTTTTCGGGCATATCAGGCGGAATGAAATAGCTCATATTTTCTACGATCCCCAAGACCGGCACCTGCATCTGCTGGAACATCCGCAGACCCCGGCGCGAGTCGAGCAGCGCTACCGTTTGGGGAGTGGTGACGATCACCGCACCCGCCATCGGCACCGCTTGCGCGAGGGTAAGCTGGGCATCCCCCGTTCCTGGCGGCATATCCACAATCAGGTAATCGAGGTCGCCCCAGGAGACCTGATAGAGAAACTGGCGAATGATGCCGTTGAGCATAGGCCCACGCCAGACCACTGGCTGATCGGGATCGATCAAAAAACCCATCGACACCAGCTTGACCCCGTAGTTAAAGGCCGGTTCTAGAACATCCCCCTGGGGAGAAGCCTGCACCTTGACCTTGGCATCGCTCAGCCCCATCATGGTGGGCGTGTTGGGCCCATAGATGTCAGCGTCGATTAGCCCTACCTTTGCTCCCGCTTGGGCCAGGGCGATCGCCACATTCACCGCCACGGTGCTTTTACCTACGCCGCCTTTACCGCTCGAAACCGCCACAATATTCTTTACACCGGCAATGCCTTGGCGATCCGGAAGAGATTTTTGCTGGGGCGTTTCGGCCGTCACCTCAACATCAACTTCTTCGATCCCCGGCAGGGTTTGCACGGCTTTTTTGCAATCTTCGACAATAAACTCGCGCAGAGGGCAGGCCGGTGTCGTCAAGACCAGCGTGAAACTCACCTTGCTGCCATCCACCTGCACATTGCGGATCATGTTTAGATCCACCAAACTTTTTTGCAGTTCAGGGTCTTGGACGGGGCGCAGCACATCTAACACAGCACTGGCATTCACATTCGACATTCGGTTCTCCAATCTGACACGGCGCAGCGACTAGTTATAATTTCCTATCTGATCTTAGCGGCTGACCTGCACCGCTTCACAATTGAAGTCGTTTTACCTGCGATCTTTGCGATCTTATATTTGCGATCTTATGGAAGCTTTTGGCCAAGCCATGTCTGCATATTCCTGATGGCGGCCGTGCGGAAAATACTGGGATGGCTCAATGGGATGGCTAATGGGATGGCTTAATGGGATGGCTTAATGGGGTGAATGCATTCGTGAGCGATCGCGATTCCAGCAGATGTGCCTCAGATGCGCCCTAAAAAGCCCGACCAAACCGACGTTTGAGATCGGTTTAGTCGGGCGATAAAAATTACCTAGGGTGCGTTGCCAAGAGCGATCGCACGGCTACAGGCGTTGGAGCCGCTGAGCCCGAGACCACCCTGAGGCCATCCTTAGACCACCAAGAAATTCTGGCTGGTGAGTTCGAGACCTTTTGACAGCTTGGCGATTTTGCTGCGACCGCCGACACCGGCACCATTGGAATCAAACAACAAATCACCATTCTGGTCGTTGTAGATAAAACAAGCATCGGTGGTGGTAGGTGCTGTTGAGCCAATAAATAGGCGTTCTTCAGCCAGTACGCCGAGCGGCAGTGCCTTCGGATTCTTGGTCGTGCGGAACTTGGATTGATTGACCAGAATCAAATCTTCGGTGACGTCAAAATCGAGGATTTTATCAACTGCGCCTCTAGCCTTGAAGAAGAAGAAACGGTCAGCCCCGGCCCCGCCGACTAAAACATCAGCCCCATAGCCACCGTCAATAAAGTCTGCGCCATCGCCACCCACAATGACATCACGCCCGCCGCCACCGGCCAAGAGATCGTCACCGTTGTTGCCATAGATGCGGTCGTTGCCCGCACCGCCAAACCCATTGTCGTCGCCATCACCACAGAAGATCCGATCTTCATTTTGTTGACCGGCAATGTAGTCATCGCCGTCGCCACCGATCAGCGTATCGTTGCCACCGAATCCTTTGATGATGTCGTTGCCATCGGTACCCTCAAGACGATCGTTGTTGGGTGTGCCTGCAACTTCTTCTTCGCCTTCTTCTACTAAATCGGTTTCTGGATCGGGCACTTGATAGAGTTGAGCGTAGACGCCGGCTCCGAAATAGTTACCCTGCGCCCAAGTAATGACAAAATCACCGTTTTCATCAGCGGCGATCGCGGACGAAAACAGAGAGTCGCAGCAACCGGTCGTTGTTGCCACCGTTAGGCGATCGCCCTGCACTGCCCCATCGCTGTTGTAGGCCTGAGCATAAAGACCCACTTGTGGTTGAATGCTTGAATAGTTGTAATCTTTCCAGGTGACGACAAAATCACCCTCATCATCCATTGCCAAGTCTGGATCAGAGATGGAGGAACCACAACACGCTGATGCCACAGTTACTGTGGGGCCCGCCACTCCTGCCTGCGAAAAAAGTTGGGTTTTAACGGTACCACTGCCTTCTCCGCCTTCTGTCCAGGCAATGGCAAAGTTGCCTACATCATCCGCATCAACATCTACCCCATTTACATAGATAGGGCTAACGATTTGAATTTGGCTGCCTTGGGCGGCCCCTGCGCTGCTGTAGCGCTGCCCCCGTACTTGGTGGGTTTCAGATGGTTGGTCATTAATGGAAATATACGGAGTCAACGAAGTATACAAAGTATTCGCCGTATACGATGACATATACGACGAATACTCCCAAGCAATGACAAAATCACCATCATCATCGACGGCCACCTTGGGTGCGTTTAGAGATTGACAGGTTTGGATACACCCTAAATATGTGCTGGTAGTCGTATCGACGGTCACCTTATTGCCGGCTACCCCCTGAGAGGTATATTGTTGCGCAAAAACCGAGGTGATTTGACTCTCTGAATTGTCGCCATAGGTTCCCCAAGTGACGACAAAGTCGCCATCGGCATCCATATCTACATCTGCAGCACCGATAACTTCGCAGCAACAGTTCCCGACATTGCTTTGAGCGACAGTCAATTGACTGCCCTGGGCGACCCCTTGATTGCTATATTTCTGGGCTACTAGGCCATTCTGCGCATCTTTCCATAAAACTACAAACTGCCCGTCTTCGCTGGCCGCAAGATCGATATAGCCTTCTGTCTCCCTAAAGCCTTCTGCCAACGGGGTGACGGTAATTTGGCTGCCTTGTTTGTTGCCAGCAGAGTCATAGCGCTGGGCATAAATTCCTGCACCTTGTGTATTGGGAGTGGACTCAACCCAAGCGACGACAAAATCGCCATCGTTGTCGATCGCGACAGCCGCCGTGTCGCGTTTGGGGGCACAGCACCCAGCCGCAGGGGCAACTACTTCTAATGTTGAACCGAGTGGTATTGCATAATCAGCCATAAGTCAGCGGTCTCCTGATGACGATGTAGTTGAATGAATTGAGTGCTGTGGTGGATGACGTCTAGTGAAATATGGCTGCCTGTCCGTAGGGAAACCGGATTTTTAGATGCATTGGATACCACAGCGTATTGGGATAATACCCAAATGAAGAATGCATCCACCTTGTATTTCTCTCGTTTTATAAAATTCCGTGTATCCCGCAGAATTCTTTTAAGGCTTGGTATTAAAGGTTTTTAGCTAAAAGATAAACTCAATGATTTTGCGGAAAATGATCGAGTTTATTCCCTGTAGTGGGTCAATGTAGTTTGGCTCTATCCGTGGATTGACAGATAAGAGGTTGAAAAAGATACCGTGAGGATAGCGTTGTGTTGATGTTGGCAACCGAGCGATTGCGGCTCTGCCCGCTACAACAGCAAGATTTTGAGGTCTGCTACCGCGATATTTTGGGCAATCCTAGGGTGATGACGTGGATGAAAACGGGGCGGGCTTTGTCTGAGGAGGAGGCTCGCGAGCAGTTTAGCCACTGGGTGACCCATGGGGCAGCCTACCCCTATTGGGGCATTGCGTTGAAGACTACAGGGATGCTGGTGGGCTATTGCGGTTTGCGGCAGCTTGACGATACCGCCGCGATTGAACTGACCTATGCGATCGCGCCCTCCCATTGGGGGCAGGGGATCGTGCCAGAAGCAGCGGCGGCCGTTTTGGTCTATGGGTTTGAGCAGTTGGGCTGCGATCGCATCTGGGCCCGCACCGGGCTGACGCACCAGGCCTCACAGGCCGTCATGGTCAAATTGGGGATGAAACTAACCGGCGATCGCCCCCCTGATTTTGCCCGCGACGTCGCCCGTAATGTTGCTCCAAATACACCCGATGTGGTCTTCTATACCCTTTCGCGACAAGAATTTATCTCATTGCGCTAGAGTGCCCCCAAGCCTGATAGATTTATCGGAGTATGGTGTAACCAAGGCTTAGAGATAATGAGAGTTCTAGTTATTGGCGGTGACGGCTATTGCGGCTGGGCAACAGCCCTTCACCTTTCAAATCGCGGTCATGACGTTGCTATTTTAGATAGCCTGGTGCGCCGTCACTGGGACAACGAACTTTGCATCGACACCTTGACCCCCATTGCTCCTATCCAGCGACGTCTCCAACGCTGGAAAGACCTGACGGGCAAAACCATCGACCTCTTCATTGGAGATTTGTGCAACTACGAGTTTCTGAAGAACGCCCTGCTCCAGTTCCAGCCTGATTCAGTGGTGCATTTTGGCGAACAGCGTTCGGCTCCGTTCTCGATGATCGACCGCGAACACGCCGTATTGACCCAGGTAAATAACGTCGTGGGCACCCTCAACTTGCTCTATGTCATGCGGGATCACTTCCCCGACTGCCATTTGGTTAAGCTGGGCACGATGGGTGAATATGGCACCCCCAACATCGACATCGAAGAAGGTTACATCACCATTGAGCACAACGGGCGCAAAGATACCCTGCCTTACCCCAAACAGCCTGGTTCGTTCTACCACCTCAGCAAAGTCCACGACTCCCACAACATTCACTTTGCCTGCCGGATCTGGGGGCTGCGCGCTACCGATCTCAACCAAGGCGTTGTCTACGGTGTCTTGACCGAAGAAACCGGCATGGATGAGCT
>DATNOW010000463.1:0-3783 GCA_036703515.1 Chroococcidiopsis sp. | reverse complement strand
GCGGGAGCTGGTGCGTCAGGGCAATCAGTTTCGTCAGGCGGGGCAGCTTTCACAAGCGGCGGCGGCCTATCGGGCGGCGATTCAGCTAGAGCCAGACTATCCCCCAGCGCACAACAATTTGGGGCTGATTTTATACGAATTGGGCGACTATGACGGGGCGATCGCAGCATTTAATCGCGTCTTGGAACTCAATCCGCTGCTGGTGCCGGCCTATGGCAGCATTATCACGGTGCTGACTCGTCAAGGCTTTACCGATCGGGCACTGGCGACCTACGAGCGGGCGTTTACGACGGTGATGAATTCGGGATCGGATGATCCCGATGTTTATGTGGGGCTGGGGCGGCTAATGCTTAACCGTGAGGATCTGCGCGAGCGGGCAATCCCGGTATTTGAGCGGGCGATCGCCCTTAACCCAAACCTGCCGACGGCTTATCACGATCTGGGCATTCTTTTGCGGCAGCGGGAGCGGCTAGAGGAGGCGATCGCCCCTTTACAGCGCACCGTGGAGCTATCGGTAGGCAATCAACGCTTTGCCCAACTGCTGGCCAGCGCCTGCGATAGCTTGGGCACGATTTATATGCGGCTCGATCGTCTCAGTGAGCAATCAAGTGCCTGCGGTGCGCTGAGTGAATCGGCGAGTGCGCTCGATTATGTCCGCCAGGGGCGACGGCTGCGGGGGCAAAATAACCTAGAGGCAGCGCTGGCGGCCTATGACCAGGCGATCGCCCGTGATCCTAATTTGGCGGTGGCTCACAATGATCGCGGCGTGGTGCTCGATGAGCTTAATCGCAGGGATGAGGCGATCGCCGCCTTTAACCGGGCGATCGAGCTACAGCCTAATGTCTCGCGCTACATTAACCTGGGCAATGCGCTGTTGGCGGCGGGTCGCCCAGAAGAGGCGCTCAACGCCTACCTGCAAATTGAGTCCGTGCTGACGGTACTGGAATCGCTACCTGAGCATGTCACCAATCAAGATTTGCTCTCGGCGCTGACTAGCGACTCGCGTGGATTTGAGCAATATAACGACCGGGCTTATTTCTTTGCCACCAACCAAAGCTACTATGGCATCTACATTGACCTGCTGATGCAGCTCCACGAGCGCTATCCCGATCGTGGCTTTGACGTGCGGGCATTGCAGGTGAGCGAGCGGGCTCGGGCCCGCAGTCTGCTCGAAACTTTGACGACGGCAAATACATACCAGGCGATCGACGATTCGCAACTGGCCGAGCAGGAAAGCGCGCTGCGGGCCCAAATTCGCGATTTGGTCAGGCAATGGACGGAGCTGGGCGGTTCCGTGAGGGATTTTGCACCGGCTCCAGCCCCCCCGGTCGAATCAGGTACGAACGATGCCGCTGTGACCGATGCCAGTGTGACTAGTGCCAGTGTGACCGATGCCAGTGTGACTAGTGCCAGTGCAGATGCCACTGCGACTAGTGCCAGTGCAACCAGTACCAGCGCAACGGATTCCAGTGGGATTACGAGTGCAGAGAGTGCGAGTGTAGCGCCCAGTGACGCCGCGGCCAGCACCGAGAATGGGAGTGAGGTTGATCCGGCTGTGGCCCAACAGCAAGCGGCGATCGCCCAACAGATCCAAGTGCTGCGTCAGCAGTACGAAACCGTCCAGGCCCAGATCCGCGAGCGCAATCCTGAGTTTGCCCAGATTACTCAGCCGCCCGCGATCACCCTGGCGCAGATTCAGCAGTTGCTCGACAATGACACCCTGCTGCTGGAATATTGGCTGAGCGAAGAAAAAAGCTATCTCTGGGTGATTTCACGCCAGGGCATTCAAACCTATGAATTACCCAACCGCATTGCCATTGAGCAGGCGGCCCGGGCTTTTTATAACACTCTGACGATTCCCAGCGAGCGCATCCAGATCGTGCGCGGAGCCAATGCCGGGCGGGCGCTCAGCCAGATGATCTTAGCCCCGATTGCCGACCAGCTAGATGGACAGCGGCTGATCGTCGTGCCCGATGGCGCGCTGCACTACATTCCGTTTACGGCGCTGCCGTTGCCGGTCGCGGCCGACCAGTCCCTGCCGCCGATTACTAGCAGCACGCTGCCCGATCCGCTGGTAACAGAGCACGAAATCGTCAATCTGCCTTCGGCCTCTGTGTTGGCCAGCATCCGCAGGCGATTTGCCGATCGCCGTTCCGCATCACGGGCGATCGCCGTGATTGCCGACCCCGTTTTTGGCACCGATGATGAGCGCTACCCCAACCCCAACCCTGATACCAGCAGCGACTCGGGGCCGCCAATACCGGGGGGCGATGCTCGGGGTGCAGGCGGGCGCTTTTTGCGACTGCGGGGCACGGGCATTGAAGCCGCCGAAATCATCCACTTTGCCGATGATGAGGGCTACGACTATATTGCCCTGACTGGGTTTGAGGCTACCCGCCACGCCATTTTAGAAAACCTCAGCAACTTCCGCATTATCCACTTTGCCACCCACGGCGTCTTGAATGATGACAACCCCGGCCAATCGGGCTTAGTGCTAACGCAAATCGATCCCCAGGGTGTTGCTCAGGGCGATGAGGGATTTTTGCGCATGCCCGATGTGTTTGGGCTGAATTTGCCGGCCGATCTGGTGGTGCTGAGCGCCTGCCAAACAGGCTTGGGCAGCTATCTGCGGGGTGAAGGGCTGCTGGGTCTCACCCAGGGGTTTATGTATGCAGGGGCGGAGCGGGTTGTCGTCAGCCTGTGGAGCGTCGACGACGAGGCCACATCGATTTTGATGGAGCGGTTTTATCGCGGCTTTGTCGATAAGGGGCAGTCGCCCGCCGAGGCGCTGACCGAGGCCCAGCAGTATTTGCGCGAAACCCAAGACGGGCGCTGGCGACACCCTTACTACTGGTCGGCGTTTGTGCTCCAGGGCGAATGGCAGCGCTAGGGCGTGAGGGTGTCTGCTAACCCTGCTAACAGCGCTTGGTTGTCGGCATCGGTGCGCACGGCCACCCGGAAATAGCGATCGCCCAGTTCGGGAAAGCTAAGGCAGTCACGAATCAAAATCCGATGGTGCTTGAGCAGACGCGCCTGGATCTCAACGACAGATTGCTCCGAGCGCACCAGCAGAAAGTTAGCAGCTCCAGGCTGGGGCTGTAACCCGGGTATGCGGCTCAAGCCGTCACACAAGCGCGATCGCACCCCCGGTAGCCACTCCAGGGTCTGCCGCTGGAAGTCGTCATCGGCTAATACAGCGATCCCGGCCGCCGCCGCTAGGGCATTCACACTCCAGGGATCGCGCCAGCCCCGCCAGCGCTGGAGCCGATCGGGATGGGCGATCGCATAGCCCAAGCGCAGCCCCGGCAGGCTATAAAACTTAGTTAGCGATCGCAATACCACGAGGTTAGGGTAGCGCTCCACCCAGTCCACCACGCTCTGCTGCGCGTCCTGATCCAAAAAGTCCATGAAGGCTTCATCCACCACCACCAGCGCAAACCGATCGAGCAGGGTTTTGAGGCGATCGCGTCCACACAGTAGCCCCGTTGGGTTATGGGGATTGTTAAACAGCAGCCCGCAGCGAGAGGAGAGCGGCTCTGGAATTAAGCCGTCCATCCAATCCTGAGCACTGGGGGTAGCCGTAGGGGCAGCAGTCAGGTCAGAGGGAGAATCAGGCGTAGAGTCAATCGCAGGGGCGATCGCATCCAGCCGCAGCGGGCAGTCCACCACGGTAGCGTCAAAGGCGTTGAGCGATCGCCTATAGTCGCGAAAGGCCGGCGTCACCAAATAGGTCGCATCCAGTTCACCCAGCTCACGGCTGGCCCAGGTCAGCAGCTCTGCCGA
>DATNOW010000462.1:0-2176 GCA_036703515.1 Chroococcidiopsis sp. | reverse complement strand
CCGCAAAACCCCTCAGCAAAATCCTAAAACCCTCAGGGGTGCGGGTTTATCCTTTGCCGCCGCTGACTTTGGCTTTGTAGCCCGCCTGCACCAGCACCTGCACAATGGTTTGGCAGTGGTCGCCCTGAATCTCGATTTCGTTGTCTTTGACGGTGCCGCCCGCGCCGCATCGGGTTTTGAGCTGCTTTAGCAGGGCGTTGAGGGTGTCAAGAGAGGTCTGAAAGCCGGTGATCACCGTGACAGTCTTGCCCTTGCGCCCCTTGCGGGAGGCCTGCACCCGCACGTTTTGCTGGTTGGGGGGCAATTCGGGGCTGCCCGGACGCTCAAAGGCATCGCTGTGGGATGTGCCGCCAAACTCGGAATAAACGACGCGATCGCCCCCTACTCCATCGGCGTTAGGTTTTCGTTTAGACGCGGCCATATTCCTCTCGACTTGCAGACTTAACGGGCAGACAGCTTGTGAACTAATATCCAGAGCTAATATCCAGGACAAAAAATGCTGAGAAATCCCTGGGGCGATCGCTGATTCCCTATCCTAGCGTGATTCTGGGCGAGCGGGCAGATCTGCCCCAGACCGGCAGCGAGCCGCCAGATTCGCAAAAGATTCGCATTATAATAAAGGCTGTCCGCTCGTGTTGTGCAGTGCTGTGACCCTAACTCCGCTCCCGCTTAATTCTTCTGAGACCCTTGCTGCTCGTCCCGATGCGTTGGGTCGTTTTGGTCGTTTTGGTGGCAAATATGTGCCCGAAACCCTGATGCCAGCCTTAACTGAGCTAGAGGCGGCATTCTACCAATACAAGGATGACCCTGATTTCCAGCAGGAGTTTCAAGGGTTGCTGCGCGACTACGTCGGCCGAGAAACGCCCCTTTATTTTGCGGAGCGGCTTACCCAATACTATGCCCGCCCTGACGGTAGCGGTCCCCAAATTTTCTTAAAGCGCGAAGACCTCAACCACACCGGCGCGCACAAAATCAACAACGCCTTGGGGCAGGTGCTCTTGGCCAAGCGCATGGGCAAGCAGCGGATTATTGCCGAAACTGGCGCTGGGCAACACGGGGTGGCCACGGCCACCGTCTGCGCTCGATTTGGGCTCGACTGCATCATTTACATGGGCGTACATGACATGGAGCGCCAAGCGCTCAACGTCTTTCGGATGCGGCTGATGGGGGCAGAAGTGCGCCCAGTCGAGTCGGGCACCGGCACCCTCAAAGACGCCACCTCTGAAGCGATTCGCGATTGGGTGACCAATGTAGAGTCTACTCACTACATTCTGGGCTCGGTGGCCGGCCCCCATCCCTACCCCATGATTGTGCGCGAGTTTCAGGCGGTGATTGGGCAAGAAACGCGTCAGCAGTGTCAAGAAAAATGGGGCGGGCTACCCGATATTTTGTTGGCTTGTGTGGGCGGCGGCTCCAATGCCATGGGGCTGTTCCATGAGTTTGTCAACGAGCCATCGGTGCGGCTGATCGGCATCGAAGCAGCCGGAGAAGGGGTCGATACGGGCAAACATGCCGCGACCCTGACCCGTGGACGGATTGGCGTGCTGCACGGGGCGATGAGCTATTTGCTGCAAGACGACGATGGGCAGGTGATTGAGCCCCATTCGGTCAGCGCTGGGCTCGACTATCCCGGTGTCGGCCCAGAGCATAGTTTCCTTAAAGATTCGGGGCGGGCTGAATATTACAGCGTCACCGACAAAGAGGCCCTAGAAGCGTTTCAGCATTTGTCGCGGCTAGAGGGAATTATTCCTGCGCTGGAAACCTCCCATGCGATCGCCTATCTCAATACCCTCTGTCCGCAATTGAGCGGCAGCCCCCGCATTGTGATCAACTGCTCGGGCCGAGGCGATAAGGACGTGCAGGCTGCGGCTAAGCACCTCAACATGCTGTAATCGGGCATGCTGTAATCAGGCATGCCGTAATCGGGCATGCCGTAATCGGGCGCACTTCTCAAACCCTGGCTCAATAGGCCACGCAGCCATTGCTTGATGGCACCCAGCAACGCCACTCAGCAATGCCATTCAGCAATGGCCCCCATAATGGAACCCAATAATGGAACCCAATGATTTTCATGTCTGCGATGGCGACTTGCCCGATGACCTCTTAGCGCACTACCTAGAGGCCGATCGCTTAGCGGTCGATACAGAAACCATGGGTCTGCTGCCCCAGCGCGATC
>DATNOW010000461.1:0-4963 GCA_036703515.1 Chroococcidiopsis sp. | reverse complement strand
CTGGACGTATGTTCAGGCGGTTCCTCTTTTTAATGACATTTTTTAATGACATTTTATTGAGAGGGGCGGCTTACGGAGAGTGGCGGAGTGCTGTAGACGTCTCGCCCGCTGTGTGACTGCGCGCTAGCCGCAAGATCGCGTGTAGGAGCCTATTTTGTATCCAGACGGCGCGCTATGATCTGGACGGTTATCTATGGGGTGATCTGGGCAGATAGTCCTGTAAATTATGCCTAAACTAGCAGCATCAAAGCCGATAGAAGCTGTTAACCAAAGCGCTCAACCAAAGACATTAACTTATGCTTTAGATAAGTGTAGACCCCTAGAAAATAGTGCAGATCAAACGATGCAATATTCTCTTTCGTCGATTTCATCTAAACCATAACCATACAACTGCTGCAAAGATTTAGATGTAAGGTTTTGTGACCTGAATAGAACCATGAATTATGGGTCATACAATCTTCCTGCTATGATAAGATACTCAGAGATTTAGTAAGGCTAAGGATTTCGGGCATGTCAGCAGCCGCACAAGTTACAGACTCTACATTTAAGCAAGAAGTGCTTGAAAGCGAAATTCCCGTTTTGGTGGATTTTTGGGCTCCCTGGTGTGGTCCTTGTCGTATGGTGGCACCCGTCGTAGACGAGATTGCAGATCAATACGGCGGACAGGTTAAAGTTGTCAAAGTCAACACCGATGAAAATCCGAGTGTTGCCAGCCAGTACGGCATTCGCAGCATCCCGACACTGATGATCTTCAAAGGGGGTCAGCGCGTCGATATGGTGGTGGGTGCAGTCCCCAAAACTACGTTGGCAAGCACTCTCGAAAAACATCTCTAAATTTTTCATCGAGAGTTAAGAGAATTAAATCTCTCTGCTCAATGTGACACTCAATATTCAACTTAAAGAGCTCTACTAAATTATGTTAGGTGGAGCTTTTTTGTTTTTGAATGGTGGGCACGGGCTATCTGTTAACTCGATCTGCATGCTATGAATCGAGCGCTAACCATGCTATGAATCGAGTGCTAACAATGGAGCGCTACTAATTTGGGCTAGCCGCAGGAAGGACTAGAGGTGGAGCTAACGCCAGCTAGTTCGTAGAGCTGAGTGCAAGAAGGCTGCTCTTGGGTAAGCGCGTAAACCGTGCCATTGGGTGTTGAGACAAACGCGACATAGTATTCAATTTGGCCGTCTTTGGAGACTTCATAGAGTCGCCCGCCGGTCATGCCTAGGTCAATCTCTTGCAAACTATAGTTTTCGGACTCTAGGGTGCTCCTTAGGTCTTGGGCAACCGTGCGCCATTGGGTATTGGGGGTGCGCCAACATTCTGAACTGCGATCGCAACCTGCTACGGCATCTGCAAACTGCACAGCGTTGGGTGCTTGGGGAAAGTTGGCGTAGGGCAGCGGTGGTGGTGTCGGCGTTGGCGTGCTAATCGGCGTGGCAGTGGGAGATGGCGTAGGAGACGGTGTCGCCGTCGGTGTCGGGCTTGCCGTCGGTGTCGGGGTTGCCGCGGGTGTCGGTGAGGGGGAGGCAGGCACCGTGGATGGCTGTGGGTTGGCGACGGGAGATGGCGACGCCAATGGCGGGGACGGTGTGGGCTTGGGCGTGACAACCGTAGGCAGGGTCGTGGGTAACGGCGGCGGCGGTGGCGCAACGGTGGGCGTCAGCTCAATCAGGCTCAGCTCTTCAGTGGGCGGCTTGGGGGGTGGAGTGTTTGAAGGCATCCAGGGCAAAAAGACGACTAGACCATGGAGCCCCAGCGACACCCAAAGCCAAAGGTAAAGGCGCGATCGCTTGGGTTTGGACAGAGCCGTTTTGGGTTGCGTAGCCTGAGACACATCAAAAATCCTAGGGTAGACAGTAAGGCGATCGCCAAGCATGGGTAGGGCAAAGATAGCTTCAAAGAATGGTTTTAAAGGAGTTTTAATGCGCTGTAGCCTGCCGGTTGCGCGCAAAAGTTATGGTAATCGCCCCCTGGCGCGGACCCACACAGGCCGGCCGACACGGACATAAATGCCCGGGCAGCGCTAACTTGTCGATCTTTGCAGATTTTTGGCCGTTTTCATAGGTTATTGAAAGTATTTTTTGAAAGGTTGAGCCATTTAAAAAATATCTGATGCTATATCAGTCTCTCCAATCTGCTGCTTAGATAAGGCTGCTAGGAGTTTTCGTCGCCTCAATGCTCCTATTTTATAGCGCTTAGTCGTCATTTGAAGCAGAATTTACGACATCCTAATTAGGAATGACTCTCATTAGTGATAGGATACAGTCTGTTGGAGCGTCGTTCGCCCATCGCATAGCGATCGCCCCAAGGAGTGAGGTCTTCTGAGCGCTACGCCTTTAATCAAAACCCAGCGTGATCGGGTTGTCGGTGAGACGAAGCCTTGCCGACCGTCCTTGAAAATCTGGTTTGATTGAATCGGCAATCCTCAGGATGCTCCCTGCGCCTATCTCCCAGGGGCCAGCTTTAACCGCTAGGGCGGGGCCAAGGCGTTGTTGAATTAGACGGTTAATTGCACGTTTGAATTGCACGGTTTTCAGGAGTAAAGTTCACTATGAAAATGACCAGGCGCGTTTTTCTGGCAACCGGTACCGCGATGGCGGCGATCGCGGCCAGTTCATTGGGGCGGGGCGATCGCGGCTTAGCGCAGTCGAGCCGTGGGGTGGTCAACCTCTATTCGTCTCGCCACTATGACAGTGACGATGCGCTTTATCAGGGTTTTGCTGAGGCTACCGGCTATCAGATCAACTTGGTCGAAGCCGAGTCTGATCAGCTGATCGAGCGGATCAAAAGTGAAGGGGCCAATAGCCCCGCCGATGTGCTGATCACCGTTGATGCAGGGCGACTGTGGCGCGCCGAGGAAGAAGGGTTGTTTCAGCCGATTTCATCGTCGGTGCTGACGTCTGCCATTCCCGAAAACCTGCGCCATCCCGATAACCTCTGGTTTGGTTTGACCAAGCGGGCGCGGGTGGTGATGCATCACAAAGATCGGGTCAACCCAGCCGAACTCTCCACCTATGAAGCCTTGGCGGATGCAAAATGGCGCGGTCGCATTCTGGTGCGGTCATCGACCAATGTTTACAACCAGTCCTTAACGGGGTCGATTTTGGAAGCCTTGGGTGCCCGCGAAACCGAAGACTGGGCGCGGGGTTTGGTGGCCAACTTTGCCCGTCCGCCGGAGGGTGGCGACATACCCCAGATTTTGGCCGTGGCGGCTGGGATAGGGGATATTGCGATCGCCAACACCTACTATCTGGCCCGATTGATCACCTCCGATAAGCCAGAAGAGCGGGATGCCGCGTCCCAAATTCGGGTGTTTTTCCCCAATCAGCGCGATCGCGGTGCCCATGTCAATATCAGCGGCGGCGGCGTGGTCAAGACTGCCCCCAACAAAGAAGCGGCGGTTCGCTTTCTGGAATATTTGGTCAGCCCTGAAGCCCAGCGCATCTTCGCCCTTGGCAACTACGAATATCCGGTCGTGGCCGGTGCAGAGGTAGATCCGGTGGTGACTGCATTTGGTCGCTTCCGGGATGACAGCATCAACGCCGCCGTGATTGGCCGCAATAACCCCGAAGCCCTGCGAATCATGGATCGGGCCGGCTGGCGATAACCGCTCATGAGCCCGCAATGTTGAGTATGTCGTGTTGAGTATGTCGTGTTGAGTATGCCGCTCCCGTGCTCAACATTGTGGGTAGCACAATATAGGCAGGCACTGAATATAGGTCAAGCTGCGATCGCCTGTTTCGTTACAAATCTTAAATACGGAGTCCTGGAAATACAGCATTATTACGGATCGGAATCGGGTAGGCAGCGTTTAGCTTGGGATGGATGTCGGATTGTAAACATTTACAAAGCGAACCAACCATGAACTCAACCCTAGAAAAGACGTTGCAACGAGCTCACGGCCGATATTTTACCGATCTTGAGCTAGGTAAATTAGAGTCGTATGCCAAGAGCTATACGATTCGGGCGCAGGCCTACTCCATGCTGTGCGATCGCGCTGATGAGCTGATTGCCAAAACGTTGCAGCGCCTTGAAGCCACCGATCAACAGGTGGTGCAAGAACATGGCGACAAGTGCAAGCGCGATATGAGCTATGTGCTCCGTGCGGTGGGAGTGGCTGTGTTGAGAGATGACGCCGACGGATTTCGTGAACACTTGCTGCTGTGGATGCACAACATCATGGCGGCGCTTAACAAAGAGCAGCAGTCGTCACGGGCCTATCGCCTATTGCAAGAGGTGATCCGCGAGTCGATGTCTGTTACGGGTGCAGATTTGATCAATCGGCTTCTGCAAGAATTTATTGATGCACTGGAATCCGGCGTGAAGTAGGGCCATGACAATGGCGATCGCCAGGCATCTCCGCAAGAGTAGTCACCCGTGGGTTTTTGGCATCCTGCCTGACTACTCTTTTTGCGTTTGACTGTTTGCTTTTGACAGTTTTGAAGTAGATAGCTCTACAGCGAATCGCTCTAAAGCTCAGCCTGGAGTAACCAAAAACCGGTGTAAGTCATACCTGAATCATCGGGTTGAATCAGCAAAAAGTGCAGTCCGCGACTGTCAGCCAAACGTTCTTGATACGTGCGCGCTGCCGTAACCACCTCGGCATCGTCAAAGGTAGCCAAGACCCAGCGATCGACCAACCCCGCTTCTAGAATTAAGCCATCGGGTTCCCCCGCTATATATTTCAAGGCCGCAGGCTGCTGTGCTTGTAGCCATCGCGCTAAGCGCATCGACTGCCGCCCGCCATCCACCACTACACCAGGAATTGAGAGGGTTGAGGGCAACTGTAGGTTTACCGGCAGCAGGGCATCTGGCATGGAGCGGATCGGGATGGGACGATCTTGAAAGCTGAGGACAAGGTCAGCGGCGGCGATCGCTGCAAAGCGCCACTGCTGACCCCAGATCTGTTCCGGTAAGGGCAGTGGTGGTGGCTGTTCGAGGGCGATCGGCTCGTAGGGCTGC
>DATNOW010000460.1:0-4820 GCA_036703515.1 Chroococcidiopsis sp. | reverse complement strand
GGCGACCCGAGCAGCGTGGAGCGATCGCCGCCGCCAGCTATGAGGCCCGCAAATTTGGCATTCACTCGGCCATGCCCTCCCGCCTAGCCCAACAAAAGTGTCCCCATCTGATCTTTGTCAAACCGCGATTTGAGGTATATCGTGAGGTCTCTGACCAGATTCATGCCATTTTTCATCGCTATACTGATTGGGTCGAGCCGCTGTCGCTGGATGAGGCCTACCTTGATGTCACCGAAAACAAGCGTCAAATGCCATCGGCCACGCGCATTGCTGAGGAAATAAAACAGGCGATCGCGACGGAAACCCATCTGACGGCATCGGCCGGTGTATCGGTCAACAAGTTTTTGGCCAAAATGGCGTCGGGCATCAACAAACCCAACGGGCTTTACCTGATTCGCCCCGAACAGGCCGAGGCCTTTGTCGCCCAACTGCCGATTGAGCAGTTTTATGGCATCGGCCCAGCCACAGCCGCCAAAATGCACCAGTTGGGCATCCAAACCGGCGCTGACCTGAGGCAGTGGTCTGAAACCGATTTGGTGCATCAATTTGGCAAGGTGGGGCAGTTTTATTACCGCATCGCTCGCGGCCAAGATCCACGTCCGGTCAACCCTAACCGTGTCCGCAAGTCGATTGGGGTCGAAACCAGTTTTGATGTCGATTTGGGCGATCGCCCGGCCCTGTTGCAGGCCCTCGATAGCCTGGCACACACGCTCCACAGCCGCCTGGGCAGCAAGCAAGCGCGGGGGCGCACCCTCACCCTCAAGGTCAAGTATGCCGACTATCACCAAGTCACCCGTAGCCGCACGGTGCTGTTGCCGTTGCAGCAGGTCGAGGCGATCGCCCAGCTCGCACGCGAACTGCTCAACAGCACCGAGGCCGGATCGCAAAAGGTGCGCCTGCTGGGGCTAACGGTATCTAATCTGGAAGATGCTAAGGAAGGAGAAAATGCACCGTCCGATCGCTATATTCAGCTCACCTTAAACTTTTAGAGTATGCCGGTCAGAGCGATCGCGCTGTTAACTTGGGATGCCTATGGAAACACTTCAAAAGCATCTTTGTCATCAAGGCGGTATACGTAAAAGTCGCTGACCAGTGTAAATATGCGTCTGAGGTTAAGGTTTTCGGCTGCGGAAACAAGAGAAGCATCCGCAAGATCCATGGGGACATCCTGATATTTCTCCATCAAACTCTTGATGCGTTGGCACTCGGCTTCATTGGCATAGTGGAGATACAGTGCTTTTCTATCTAGAAATTGCCATAGAATGCTTTGCCCCGACCAGCCTCGCAGCTCTGATAAAAAGTACATGGCTTCAGTGAAGCAGGGCCATGTTGTTAATAGTGAACCTGTTAACTGCTGGTAAGCCTCGACGCACCGAAGGTGAACATCTCCTTGCCCCTTGTCGATTAAGCCAATCAAAGGCCCCGTATCAATCAAAATCATGGTCATCTAGAATCATGGTTATCCAGAATCATGGTCGCCGCAGACCTTGTTGAGCCAGCTTTGCAGCAATGCCTTCCCCAAACGGCGTTTTCTGAAACGGGTGAATAGGTTCTGCTTGGCTATCAATAGCACCAACAAGATCGGCGAGCAGGTCTGGTAAGGGTTGCTCTACTGGAGGAGCCAAGGGGAGGTGAATCGCAATCCAGGCAGCGGGAGTAATACCTTGTTGCTGAGCCGTGCTGAGCAGCTTATGATACACAGCCTCAGGAAGGGTAATTTGGTATTCTGCCATTTGTTTTACTACCCATTTTGGTTTGTGTCTATGCTATCAGGTTACTTTGAGAACTGGGCTTGCCCGCGATCGCCAAAGAAAATTGGTGGTGCTGATCGCTTCGAAGAAATGGCGTAGGGGCTTGCCCGAAGCAGATCTTTTGGGCTTACAGCTATATAGTTTTGGCGATCGACATGCAGCGTTCGGTTCATTAGATTAACGGCTGGGCGCTCAGCCGCTGATAGTGCTGCTGCAAAAACTGCATCGTGCGCTGGGCATCCACGGGTTTGCTAAACCAATAGCCCTGCATTTCAACACAGTTGAGCGATCGCAACTGTTCAAGCTGGGCTTGGGTTTCAACGCCCTCTGCCACCACGCTGAGGTTGAGCCCCTGACCCAGGGTAATCACCGCGCTGACAATTGCCGTATCGCTGGGGTTATCAGCCAAATCTTGGACAAACGACCGATCGATTTTGAGCGTGTGCAGCGGAAATTTTTTCAAATAGCTGAGGGATGAATAGCCTGTGCCAAAGTCGTCCATGGCAATGCGCACCCCCATGGCCCGCAGCTCGTGCAGCACCTGGATCGTAAAGTTCACGTCGCGCATGGCGGCAGTTTCGGTCACTTCTAGCTCCAGCAGTGCGGGCTCAACGCCCGTATCGTGCAGGATTTGGGCAATGCGCTCGACCAAATCAGGCTGCTGAAACTGCCGCGCCGATAGATTAACGGCCACCCGCAGCGGCGGCAAACCAAAGGCTTGCCAGACCTTGGTTTGGGTGCAGGCGACGCGCAGCACCCACTCCCCGATGGGGATGATCAGGCCGTTTTCTTCGGCCAAGGTAATGAAGGTAGCGGGCGATATCAACCCCAACTGCGGATGTTTCCAGCGCACCAATGCTTCGACCTGGGTGATTTGCCCGGTGACCACATTAAATTGGGGCTGATAAAACACAATAAATTCATTGCGGTCGAGGGCTTGGTGCAGGCTGTGGTCGAGGGTCAACAGCTGCGACGCCTGGGGGTTAATGGCGTGGCTATAAAACTGGTAGTTGTTGCGCCCTTGCTCTTTGGCCCGATAGAGGGCGGCATCGGCGTTTTTGAGCAAGGTTTCGGCATCTTGCCCATTGTGGGGATAGAGGGCGATGCCAATGCTGCTGGTGATATAGAGATCGTGGTGATCAAGGCGAAAGGCGGGCCTGAGTGCGTCTGAAATGCGCTGGGCAATGGTGGCAGCATCGTCGGGATGTTTGAGGTTGGGCAACACTAAGGTAAACTCGTCGCCGCCCCAGCGGGCAATGCAGTCTTCTTCGCGCAGGCAGGTGGTGAGGCGTTGGGTAGCCTGCTGCAACAGCCGGTCGCCAACGGCGTGCCCAAGGGTGTCGTTGATGGTCTTAAACCGATCGAGGTCGAGGAAGACCACACCCAGCAGGTCGTTGGTGCGTCGCGCATCACCGATCGCCCTATTCAGCCGATAGTCAAACAAGCTGCGGTTGGGCAAGCCGGTCAAGGCATCGTGGAAGGCCTGATAGCGCATCTGCGCCTCGGTTTGCTGGCGTTTGATCGCTCCTCCCAAGCTGGCGGCGATCGCCACCAAAATCGACTCTTCGCTGGCCGTCCACTGGCGCTCAGCATGGCAATCGTCAAAGCCAATCGTGCCCCAGAGCTGGTCATCAATAAAAATCGGCACCACCAGCACCGACAAAATCTGGTCGCGGCTCAGTAGCTCACGCTCGGCCGCGGGCAGGTGCCGGACAATGCTGTTGATCGAATGCCCCTGCTGAAATGCCGCATACCACCGAGTCAGACCATGGGCGCTAAAGGGCTGGTTGTTCCAGTGGGGTTGGTCGATGGTAGGAGGAATAGACGCCTGCACCCACTCATAGCGCGTCGTCATCGCCGGTTCTTGGGTGTCAGAATGGGGGGCATGTTCGCAGATGCAAACCCGCGCTACGCCAGCGGCCTCGCCCAAAATCGCCAGCGCTTCGGTAATCGCTTGATCAAGGTTGAGGGTGGTGAGTAAACAGTGGGTAGCTTGGCTGACCCCTTGCAGCAAATTTTCTCGATTGAGCAGCTCGGCTTCGGCCGTTTTGCGGCGCGTAATATCTTCGACGGTGCCTTCGTAATATAAGATTTGCCCGTCAGCTCCATAGATGGCGCGGGCGCATTCCGAAATCCACAGCCGGCTGCCGTCTTTGCGATAGACCTCCGATTCAAATCCCCAAACCACTCCGCAGTCTTGCATCAATTGGGCAAACTGATAGCGGCGATGGGGGTCAACATAAAGCTGTTGGCCAATATCGGTCATGCTGGCCATCAGGTCGGTGGGCGACTCATAACCATACATCCGGGCTAGCATCGGGTTGACTGTGATGTAAGCCCCTTTGGGTGTGCTCTGAAACATGCCCTCGACGGCATTTTCAAAAATGCTGCGGTATTTGGCTTCGGTCTGTTGCAGTGCGGTCTGGGTCTGCCGCCGCTCTAGCTGAATGGCGATCGCCCCCGCTGCGGTTTGCAGCAAATCAACTTCTAGCGGTTCCCAGTTACGCTCTTTGTGCAGGTTATCAAAGCTGATAAAGCCAACAAACTCACCATTGACGATGATGGGTAATTCTAAAATCGCCTGCATCTGCTGAGCTTCACAAAACTGCCGATCGGCAGTGGGCAGGTGTTTGACTAAGCCGCTGTGGCTTTCACCATTGCTCATCTGCTGCAACCAATCGGGCGAAAACTGGGCGTAGGAAATCTGCCCGTGGAGCTTGCTTGGTGACGGTGGGATGCCGTCTGCATTCCAGGACGATTTGAGCGACATGTAGAGGTTGCCATCGCTGTCGCGGCTGTTGATATAAAGCTCTACTCGGTCGGTTCCTGACGCGTAGCCTAGCGTTTTGGTGACATCGGCATAGAGGTGTTCGCTATCGCCATTGGCCAGCATATGCCGATGGATTTCGACCAGGGCCGTCAGATATCGATCGCGTTTGGCTAAGGTATCTTCGGCCTGTTTGCGGTCTGTGAAATCACCCAGCGTGCCCAAGATGCCGATGGTTTGCCCCGCATCATCGTGGATGGGCACTTTGTTCATGTCAATCCAGGCGTCGTGACCGTCTGCGG
>DATNOW010000459.1:0-3434 GCA_036703515.1 Chroococcidiopsis sp. | reverse complement strand
TCTGCACTCTAGGGGCGTTTGCGCTAAAACCGGCTGAAATCAACCGAGTTATTTTAGCCCGATCGGCTCCTGAACTTCGCCATCGAGATGCCGTTTAGCAAACTCTAAGGCCGTCTCCCGATTGGTGACAAACCCCTCGGCTTGGGCCAGGTGAATGGCGTCGAGCAAGTGCCCGATCTGCGGCCCCGGTGAAAGGTTGAGCGCCTGCATCAGATCGCGCCCCGTCAGCAAAGGTACGCTGTGGGCGACGGGATCGTTGGGGTTGAGAAATCGTTCCATCAGCGGGGCGATAGCCTCTACAGGGGCACCTAGGGCTACGGCCAGCACCGTCAGCGACGGAAACACCGCCCCCACCTCACGGAAGAAGTAGTATTGCTCGCGCCGCGACAGATCGGTTAACGCCGTTTGGCGGACATAGGGTAGCGCTTTGAGAATTGTCACAACGGCCTGGATTTCAAGCCGGCTGTATTTCAGATGCCACAGCTCTGACTCTGCCCGCTCGGGGCTGGGATCAACCAGGCACGCCAGTTTAGCCACCTTAAGCCAGCTGCGGCGGGTGCCCGAGGTGCGGGGTTGGTCGCGGGCCCAGGCGGTCAGCTCAGTGCCAAACACAGACCACAGATTTTCGAGGGCGATCGCCGCCTGATCGATAGCGCCCAGCAGGGCCACATTGTCGGGGGTAGCACTGGGCAACCAGTGAGCCAACAGCCCGTCCGTCCAGGCTTCGGTCAAAAACGGGGTGGCTCTGGCCGTGCTGAGCAGATAGTTTAGCTCCGCCTGGATGCGTTCGGCCGCAATAAATTGCAGCAGCGGGGCCAACTGCCGAATCGTATCTTGGGTGCAAGATTCGAGGGCAAAACCAAGCTGGGCCGACTGGCGATAGGCGCGCAGCAGCCGCAGGGGATCTTCCTTCAGGTTTTCGGGCGCAATCATGCGGATCAGCCCCTTTTGCAGGTCGGCATACCCCTGTAGCGGATCGAGCAGATGCTCAGTCATGGGGTGATAGGCGATCGCATTCACCGTAAAGTCGCGCCGCTGCAAATCTTCCTCTAGGCTGTCGCCCACCTGCTGGGCAAAGTCTACCGTTGCTTTGTCAAACACCACCCGCGCAATCTGACGTTCGGCATCGAGCAGCACAAACCCCGCCTGATAGTGTTTGGCGATCGCCCGGGCCGTTTCCACCGCCTGCGTGGGCAGCACAAAATCGAGGTCGAGGTATTCGGCCGAGCGTCCCAGCAGGGCATCCCGCACATTTCCCCCCACCAAATAGGCCGCCTGAGGCAACCAGCTCAAGGCAAAGGGCCAAGTCTGCGGCGACAGCGTTGATGCCAGGGATGGAATGCGCTCAAGCAAAGTGATATCAGACAAAAGCTCTGGATAATTCGACAGCAATTTAGCTCAACACCTAAATACTAGAAATTGGGTAGACGCCATTTCTGGGGCAATCAACGGTGATCCCCATCGATGGAAATGCAGCACGGGCAGATGGCACGGGCAGGCGGCACGGCAGACCAGCCGCCGCTGCGATCGCATCAGAACAACATCGCATCAAGAACAACAAAGGGGGGGGAAGACACCCAGCTATGGATTGATCCGTGGAGCAATCAAGAAAATGATCGCTGGGGTGATCAACAGCCATGGGCAAACAGCACAGGCGGGCCGCCGTATCAGCCTCAACGAATGACACCAAAAGATGACATAAAAAGATGACAAATTCTGACCTATCTGATCAGAATGCCCCGCTGAAATGCTGGCGGATGCAGACGAAGGGCAGTCTAGATCGGGGTTTTAAACGGGCTGGATTGGAGGACGGGACGCGATCGCTATACATAGGTCTAACCATCCTGGGCAGGCTGAATCGGCAACAATCCACCGCTAAGTTCTTTCATTTTGCAACATCCCCTCTGACTTGCGCCCTGTATTTCTAAAACTTGATGGGTCTGACCGGCGGTGCTTGACCGGCCCGCAATTGCAAACCACAATCGCAGGTCGTAATCGCAGACCGCGATCGCAGGCCCACAATCGGCAAAACCTGAGATAGATTAACAGAAATAGTGCACCCTTGCGGCGCGATCGCCCCTAGATTCATAGGAGATCCGCAATTTCAAAACAAAGTGATCCTTACGGGTGTGCCCTAGCGCAGAATGGTTTATCCATGGGAATAGCACTGCAATGGTTGCTCAAATTGAAAACAGAAACTACACCATCGACGAATATTTGGAACTAGAGCTGGCGTCAGAGGTGCGCAGCGAATATCGCCATGGAGAAATCATCCCAATGACCGGTGGCACACCCAACCACAATGACATTGCCGGGAATCTCTACATCGCCTTAAAGTCTGCCCTCAAAACCAAAAATTACCGGACTTTCTACGCCGATCAACGCCTGTGGATTCCATCGGCTAACCTCTACACCTATCCTGATGTCATGGTGGCAGCCAAACCGTTAGAACTGCAAACGGGGCGAAAAGACACCCTGGTCAATCCTTGCTTTATCGCTGAAGTGTTGTCTAAATCGACCCAAAGCTACGATCGGGGCGAAAAATTTGTCGCCTATCGCCGCATTCCCAATTTCCAAGAATATTTGCTGATCGATCAGTACCAGATTCACGTTGAGCACCATGTCAAAACGGCAGCCAATCAATGGCTATTTTCAGAATATGACGACGCAGCAGTGACGCTGACCTTCAGCACCTTAGAGATTGAGGTGCGCATTGCAGACCTCTATGATGGCATCGACTTCGCAGAGGCCTAAGCGAAACCATCTGTTCCGTCCCGATTACGGCCCACACATTGCTGCCTCCAAGGCGATACAGTAGGATCGAGAGACAGGCTGACACACGGGAGGACGTTGCGATGTGTATTTGCGTGAATTGCCACTACGTCGATCGCTGCACGACATACCACGCGGTCGAGCATCAGCACCAGCAGCCCCATCTCACCGAAGCGCCCGATTTTGAGCCGCTTGAGCCCACCATTAACGTCAACATTCGCCATCAAGACGACTTTATTGAGATGGAGTGGGACGTGGTCGGCTGTCAAAGTTTTAGCGAAGAACGGGGCAAGTGGGCGAAACTGCGTCCGGGTGAGCTAGTGCCAACGTGATGGATGCATGAGCTATTGCCTTAATCCTCGATGCCCTAAGCCGCGCAACCCAGATGACGCGATGTTTTGTCAGCAGTGCGGCAAACGGCTGCTGCTGGGCGATCGCTATCGAGCAATTAAGCTGATCGGGCAGGGCGGATTTGGCAAAACTTTTTTGGCGGTGGATGAAGCGGAGCCCGGCGCGCCCGATTGCGTCATCAAACAGTCGCTGGCCCGTCACCAAACAAACCTCAGCCCTGAGCGCACGGTTGAGTTGTTTCGGCGTGAGGCTGAGCAGCTAGCGCAGCTTGGGCGACATCCCCAGATTCCGGCGCTGCTCGATCACCTGGA
>DATNOW010000458.1:0-3895 GCA_036703515.1 Chroococcidiopsis sp. | reverse complement strand
GCCAGGTTGAAGCCGACAGTTCCCCGCGGCCGGCTCTGTCTGACCGCCTCCAAGAGTTGACCCAGCACACACAATCCAAAATTGCTGCGGCCTATACTGGGCACCATCGCCAAACAGTACCAGGCTGAGTCAAGCTATTTGCGATTTGTGATTTTGGATTTGTGATTTTGGATTTGTGATTTTGGATTTGTGATTTTGGATTTGCAATTTTGGATTAACGAGTGGATTGACGAACGATATTTTTGCGACCCAGATTACTGCAACCCAGATTACTGCAACCCAGATTACTGCGATCGCCTGATCACCTGCATTTCTGTTTCTGTGTACCCTTTCTCCCCTAGCGCGCATGATTAAGATTGCTCTTTTTGGGACTAGTGCCGATCCGCCTACCGCGGCTCACCAGCAGATTTTGCAATGGCTTTCCCATCATTACGATCAGGTGGCGGTCTGGGCGTCTGATAACCCCTTTAAGTCGCACCAGACCTCTCTCAGACATCGAGCGGCCATGCTGCAACTGCTGATCGAAGCAATTCAGCCCCCCCGCGACAACATTCAACTGCATCAAGACCTGAGCAGCCCCCGCGCCCTGCTAACGCTAGAACGGGCGCAGCAGCGCTGGGCCAACGCCGAATTTACCCTGGTGATCGGGTCTGATCTAATCGGCCAGCTTCCCCGCTGGTATCGAGTGGCAGATTTGCTGGAACAGGTTAAGCTACTGGTAGTTCCCCGACCCGGCTATCCTGTGGTCAATATTGACCTGCAACGGTTAACAGATTTGGGGGCGGATGTGGCGATCGCCAGTCTGATGGGGCTCAGGCTTTCTTCGACCGACTATCGCGAAACTCGCGATGCTCAGGGGTTGATTCCGCCGATTGAGGCATACATTCATCGAGAGCATCTGTACGAATGTCCGGACGCAGTGCCAAAAAGTCTAGTGACACCCTCTCCAAGCGGCCACTAGCTGACTTTAGGGTTGGAGTGGATAACGTCATTTTTTCAGTCGATACGGTCCAAAATCGGCTACTTGTGCTGCTGGTTATGCGCGACAAGGAGCCGTTTTTGGGACGGTGGTGTCTGCCGGGCACCCTGGTGCGTCAGGGAGAATCGCTGGAAGATGCAGCCTATCGGGTCTTATCTGAAAAAATTCGGGTTGAAAACCTCTACCTAGAGCAGCTTTATACCTTTGGTGGGCCGAGCCGCGATCCCCGTGAATCGCGGACGAGCTATGGCGTACGCTATTTGTCAGTCAGCTATTTTGCCCTGGTGCGCTATGCCGAAGCTGAGCTGATTGCCGATGGCGTCAGCGGCATTGCTTGGTTTCCGATGCATCAACTGCCCGAGTTGGCCTTTGATCATCAAGACATCTTGCACTATGGCGATCGCCGCCTGCGCAACAAGCTGGAATATAGCCCAGTCGCCTTTGAAGTGCTGCCCGAACTGTTTACCCTCAACGATCTTTATCAGCTTTATACGACCGTTTTGGGCGAAGACTTTTCCGATTATTCCAACTTTCGATCGCGCCTATTAAAGCTTGGCTTTTTGCATGATACGGGGGTTAAAGTCACCCGTGGGGCGGGTCGTCCGGCCAGTCTCTATCGATTTGATGCCGACGCCTTTGCACCGTTCAAAGATAAGCCTTTAGTGTTTATTTAAAGCGCTTATTTAGACCGTTTATTTAGCCTGTGAATCCTACATCTGGGTTTGAAATCATCGGGAGTTTGATATGCGAGGAGAGGGGCAGTTCAAATCTGACCGGCTGGCGGTGTTAATCGACGCCGACAACGCCAGCGCTGACTTGATTGACCTGCTGCTCAAAGAAATCGCCAAATACGGTACGGCCCATGTCAAACGCGCCTATGGCGATTGGACTAGTACAAAGCTGACCAAATGGAAGGTCAAACTCAATAAATTTGCCATTCAGCCGATCCAGCAATTTGGCTATACCACCGGCAAAAACGCCACAGACAGCGCTCTGATCATCGACGCGATGGACTTGCTGTATACCCAAAATTTTGATGGCTTTTGCATTGTTTCCAGCGACAGCGATTTTACCCGGTTGGCTAGCCGCATTCGCGAGTCGGGGCTGGTGGTTTACGGATTAGGCGAAAAGAAAACTCCAGAAGCATTTGTCAGCGCCTGCGATCGCTTCATCTACACCGAAATTTTGGGGCAATCAGACGAAGAACCTGAATCCTCAGCCGATAAAGAACAGCTCAAAGAGAAGGTCGCTTTTCCGGCTAAAAAACTGTCCAATGAAAACCCTGATTCGGCCGCAGAACAAAAGCTCAAAAGCAAGAAGTTAATCACCCTATTTAAAGACGCCTATGAAGCGATCGCCGATGAGGATGAATGGGCCAACCTCGGGCAGTTTGGGCATCAGTTAACAAAGCTTTCACCCTCCTTTGATCCCCGCAACTACGGCTATAAAAAGCTGAGCGATTTAGTCCAGGCGATCGCTATTTTTGATATCCGCCGCGAGTCAAAAGCAATCTGGCTCAAGCTCAAAGGCTAACGCTACCGTCTCTATTTTTTGGCTGATTTTTGGTTCCTGACTAGATTTTTGGTTGCTCTCTAGATTTTTGGTTCCTGACTAGATTTTTGGTTCCTCACTACGCATTGCTTGCCATGAAAATTGCGATCGCCCAACTTAACCCGACGATTGGTGACTTGACCGCTAACGCCCAGCACATCCTCGATGCTGCCCAGCAGGCTGCCCAGCAGGGCGCACAGCTGCTGTTGACCACCGAGCTATCGCTATGCGGCTATCCACCCCGCGATTTGCTGCTCCAGCCCGCCTTTGTCAGCGCCATGGCCACCACCCTAGAGCAGCTCGCCCGCGATCTGCCGCCTGAGCTAGCGGTATTGGTGGGCACGGTCACGACCAATGGGCGATCGCCCCATGCTGGCGGCAAGCCCTTGTTGAACAGCACAGCCCTGCTGCGCGGCGGCCAAATCCAGCAATATTTTCACAAGCAGCTATTGCCGACCTACGATGTCTTCGACGAAGACCGCTACTTTGAGCCGGGGGTGGAGAGCACCTTTTTTGAGCTAGACGGGGTGCGGATTGGCGTCACCATCTGCGAAGACCTATGGAACGACGAAGAGTTTTGGGGAAAACGCAGCTATAGCAAAAACCCGATTGCAGAGCTGTCGCAGCAGGGAGTGGATGTGGTCGTCAACCTCTCGGCCTCGCCCTACAGCCTGGGTAAACAGCCGTTGCGCGAGGCTATGCTGCGCCACAGCGCCCTGCGGTTTCAGCAGCCGATTTTGTATGCCAACCAGGTGGGGGGCAACGACGACCTGATCTTTGACGGCAATAGCTTTGGCTGCGATCGCCACGGTGAAATTATCTTTCGCGCTCGGGCGTTTGCCACCGATCTAGCCGTGGTCAGCTTCGACCCCATCCAGCGCGACTGGGTAGCGGGAGCGATCGCTCCTGCCCCAGCCACCCTTGACGCGGAGCTATGGGCTGCGCTGGTGCTAGGCGTGCGCGATTACGACCACAAATGCGGCTTCAAAAAGGTAGTGCTGGGGCTCAGTGGCGGCATCGACTCGGCCTTGGTGGCGGCGATCGCCGCAGCGGCGATTGGGCCCGACAACGTCCTCGGCGTATTGATGCCCTCACCCTACAGTTCCGACCACTCCGTTAGCGATGCCCTCGAATTAGCCCAAAACCTGGGCATTCAAACCCAAATCTTACCGATTGGCAACCTGATGAGCGGCTACGACCAGATGTTTGCCGACCTATTTGCTGGCACCGACTTTGGCATCGCTGAAGAAAACCTCCAGTCGCGCATTCGCGGCAACCTGCTGATGGCTATTTCCAACAAATTTGGGCACTTGCTGATTTCGACCGGCAACAAGTCGGAGATGGCGGTCGGCTACTGCACCCTCT
>DATNOW010000457.1:0-5311 GCA_036703515.1 Chroococcidiopsis sp. | reverse complement strand
AATCCCGATCCACCCTAGCGGCGGGCGCTGTCGTCGCCTGCTCTGCGGCATTACTCCTCTCCACACAACGCTAATTTTCTCAGCAGAAAAAAATGTGTCCACTTAATCCTACTCTGCCGACAGGGATGCGACGGGTTTGGCGGCTCTGCGTTTGGCCCGCTCGACCGGGTTCATCCACCATTCCAAAACGCTGAAGCCATAGGATGCAGCGACGTTGAGGACTAGATAGACAATGGCGATCGCGGTATAGATCTCGAAGGCGCGGTAGTTTTGGGCGACCACCAGTTGCCCCTTGCGAAAGAGCTCTTCAAAGCCGATGACAGCGACGAGGCTGGTGTTTTTGATCAGTCCGGTAAATTCATTGCCCAGCGGCGGCAGCATGCGGCGAAAGGCTTGGGGAAAAATCACGTAGAGCATCGTTTCCAGCGTGCCTAGCCCCAGCGATTCAGAGGCCTCGCGCTGCCCTAGCTCAATCGATTGGATGCTGCCGCGCACCACCTCGGCAATATAGGCCCCGGTGTTGAGGCTAAGGGCCAGCACGGCGGCGGTTAGAGGGCTAAATTTGAGGTCTAGCCCAAGGCCTTTGGCGACCGCTGGAAAGCCAAAGTAAATCCAGAAGATTTGCACCAGCAGCGGCGTTCCGCGAAAAAACTCAATGTAGGCCCTAGCAAACAGGCTGGGCAGTTTTGCCATCGACAGGCGCATGATGCCAATCACGGCTCCCAGCAGCATCGACAATACTGCTGAAATACCAGTCAAGCCAAGGGTGATCGCAGCACCCCAGAGTAGATTGGGCAACGCATCAAGGATAACTTCAAGCGATCGCAACATAGGGCACTAGGGGGGTGACGGTAGTGGACTAGAGGGTGAACTGGTGAGAGGGGCTAGTGAGAGGGGCTAGACGCCAGCAAACGGCAACGACAGATAAAAATCTGTCCCACAGCTTTTTTCTAGATCGCATTTTTTGCCGATCGCGTTTTTTGCCGATCGCGATCATTTTTTGCAGGTTGCGATTAATTGACAATCAATTGACATAAAACGAAAAAAAGGGCGCTTATAGCCGCGCCCTTCATAGTCAACTCACCAAATTACAGTGGAGCTGTTTCAGGTAGGGTCGGTGGTTCGCCTTCAAACCACTTTTGGTAGACCTCTTTGTATTTGCCGTTGCCGATGATGGTGGTCAAGCCGGTGTTGAGCAACTCTAGGTTAGGCGAGCCTTTTGGGGTGGCCATGCCATAAAACTCTTCGGTTAGCAGTTCGCCGACCACCTTGATGCCCTGGACTTGGCCACTCTTGATGGCAAACAGGGTAACGGGGGCGTCGTTGATCACAGCATCCACGTTGCCGTTTGACAATTCAGTCAGCGCGAGGGGGGCGCTGTCAAAGGCACGAACGTCTGCACCGCTGATTTCGCGGGCTTTTTGTTCGCCCGTGGTGCCAATTTGCACGGCGATCTTTTTGCCTTTCAGCGAGTCAAAGGAGGTAATGTCGGTGTTTGCGTCAGCGACTGCGATCGCCAACCCTGCTTTGAAGTAGGGGCGCGAAAAATCGACGACATCGGCCCGCTCTTTGGTGATGGTCATCGTGCTGATGGTGGCATCGATGGTTTCACCTTGCAGCGCTGGAATAATGCCATCAAAGGGCAAGGGCTGCAGGTCGAGTTTAAACCCGGCCGCTTCAGCGACGGCGTTGATCAAGTCAATGTCAAAACCTTCGAGGGTGCCATCAGCCGCTTTGGACTGGAAGGGAGGAAACGTCGGGTCAATCGCAACTTTGAGCGTTTTGACCTCAGCGCTGGGTGATGCGCCATCTGGGCTGGCCGATGGGCTGCCAGAGTCGGCCGATGGGCTGCCACCGCAGGCCGCAAAGGCGACCACACAAAATAGGCTCAGTAAGCCCAACACAACTTGACGAAGAAAACGAAAACGAGTGAATTTCATCATAAAGAAAGCAAGAATTGCTCTAAATCTTTCTTGAAAAGATTTAGAAAACGACTAAACAGCCTTTGGAATCAGTTTATTCTACTGATTCATCCCAGGTGTTTTGGTAACTACTTACTCTATCGCATTACTCTATTGCAGAATATTTACGTCAACTTGAGACCGCTAGCTTGAGACCAATAGTTCTGAATGGATTGAACCCACCCGTATGGCTGCAATGGTTTCCACGACTGCTCCAAACTACTTTTCGGTGGCGATCGCCCGTCTGCCGGGCCCAGACTTTGCCCAAGGGCAAACCACCTACGCTGGGACTCCAGCCACCGCCCAAAGCTACGACACCCTGCTGGCCCAGCATCGCGCCTACCTCGACACCCTGCGCGGGTTTGGGCTAGAGGTGATTGTGCTGGATGCGCTGCCGGGGTTTCCCGATGCGTATTTTGTCGAAGATACGGCAGTTGTGACGCCCCACGTTGCCGTGATCACCCGCCCCGGTGCACCGTCTCGCCAAGGCGAAGAGGCCACCATCGCGGACGTGCTGGCCCAATACCGCCCGATTGCCCACATCACCGCCCCTGGCACCGTCGATGGCGGTGACGTGATGATGGTCGGCAACCACTTTTTTATTGGCCTCTCTGATCGCACCAACGCCTCTGGGGCCGAGCAGCTTGGGCAAATCTTGGCGGCCCACGGGCACACCTGGGAAACCGTGCCCGTCGCGGCCGGACTGCACCTCAAATCGAGCGTCAACTGGGTAGGCGGCAACACGCTGCTGCTCAGCGCCGACTTTGCCGATTTGCCGGCCTTTGCTGGCTACGACCGCGTGGTCAGCCCCAAGGAGGAAGACTATGCCTGCAACACGCTATGGGTCAACGATCGGCTGATCGTGCCCAGCGGTTTTCCGACCATTGCTGCCAAGTTGGCCAGCTTAGGTCATGCGATCGCAACCCTCGACATGAGCGAAGTGCAGCGGATGGATGGTGGCTTGAGCTGTCTATCGCTCAGGTTTTAGACACTGGCCCCTGCCGCCCGTCATGAAATAATAGGGATGATCCACACGCTCAACGTTATTCCATGTCTCATTCCACAGATATTACGACTCTGGCCCGCTGGATGGCGGCAGATTTCAGCAATCGGGATCAGGCCTATGAGAATCCGCCTTTCTTTGCCCACATTCGGGTCTGTATGCGCCCGCTGCCGGTGTCACTGCTCGATGGCGTCAGCCTCTTGGTTGAGCAAGCCTACGACCTGGATCTAAGTGCGCCCTACCGGGTGCGGGTGCTAAAGCTGATCACCGTTGGCGATCGCATCGGCATTGAAAACTACACCCTTAAAGACGAAACCCCCTACCTCGGGGCCTCGCGCGATCCGTCGCGGCTGAGTCAGCTCACCGCCGACCAGCTCAACATCATGCCCGGCTGCAACATGCTAGTAGACTGGACGGGGCATAGCTTCAAAGGCGAGGTTGAGCCAGGCAAGGCCTGCATTGTTGTGCGCAAGGAAAAGACAACCTATCTCGACAGCACCTTTGAGATCGATGACAAGCGCTTTATTAGCCACGATCGGGGGCGCGACCCTAACACCGACGAGCACATTTGGGGATCGATCGCCGGGCCGTTTGAGTTTGTGCGCGTGGCCTCGTTTGCCGATGAGGTGGTGGCAGTCTAGATGGCGGCGGGATGGTGACTCAGCGTGAGCCGCCGAGGGTGGCTCAACCGCCCGTTCCAGAGATCTGCCCCGATCCCAGTGCAGATCCCAGGCCAGATCCCAGTCTGAACTTATAGACTGGCGATCGCCCCATAGACCAGGCATCCAATCGCGATGCAGGCCACCAGCGGCAGCTGGCGCAAACTGGCGACGATAACGCTCAGGCTAGCGGCGATCGCCCCGATCGGCTGCATCAGAGTCTCTGTGGGTGGGGCAATGAACTGGATCAGACTACTGACCGCCATCACAAAAATCACCGCAAACGGCAAATGGCTTAACCATTTAGCATTTTGCCAGCGCTGATCGATCCAGACTCCAGCGCTGCGCATCAGATAGGTGCCAATGCCAGCCAAAAAAATCATCCACCAAAGGTTCATAGCCAATGCTCGCAATCAAGAGACGGCACGAGATGCAGTTTTATGCAATTTAAAGAATATCCCCTGGGATATCGATAAAACCGCCATAAAACCATCATAAAACTGCTATAAAACCACCATAAAACCGATATCGACCCCGAAAACAGTGCGGATCAACTCTCATTTTGTTTGCATATTTTATTGGCATGATTGTTGGATTGTCCCCTGAGATTGCCCCCTTGCGCCTGTCCTCTGAGTCTACTCCCTGAGCTAAACCCCAAAGCAAAAGGGCGATCGCGATTAAAATCGGGAAGGTTTTGTTGTTATCCCTACACCCATGACCTACTGTTTAGGCATTATCACTCGTCAAGGTCTAGTCATCGCCGCCGACTCTCGCACCAATGCTGGCGTAGACTACATCTCTACCTATCAAAAGCTATTTGACTTTTCTAAAACGGGTGAGCGCGTCATCGTCATTTGCACATCGGGGAATCTGTCGATCACCCAGGCGGTGCTGAGCGCTATCCGCCACGACCTCAAACAGCAGGAAAGCGAAAACCTCCATACCCTATCGTCACTTTACGAAGTCGCCCGCTATATTGGGCGCAAGATTCGGCTGACCCAAGACCAAGAGCGCCCCTGGCTCGAAAAAGACGGCATTGATTACCAATGTACTCTGCTGCTGGGCGGGCAGATCAAGGGCGAAAATCCAGAGCTGTATATGATCTACAGCCAGGGCAACTGCATCCAGGCGACGCCCGAAACGCCCTTTTTGCAAATCGGTGAAACCAAGTATGGCAAGCCGATTTTAGACCGCACGCTGCATTTTGATACGGCCCTCGACGATGCTGCCAAGTGTGCCCTGCTGTCGATTGACTCGACGATGAAATCAAATATTTCTGTTGGCCCGCCGATCAATATCATGATGTATGAAGCCAACACGTTTAAGATTCGCCATCAGCTTCAGTTTCGAGTGGGTGACCCCTACCTCGCAGAGATCCGCCGCCGCTGGGAAATTGCGCTCAGGCAGGCTTTTGAGCAAATGCCTGAGATTAGCTGGGGGCAAGACCTAGAGGGGCTTAGCAAGGGGCTGTTTGTCGATTAAGGTTCAGGTATTCGTCTGCGATCGCTATTTTTCACGGTAGGACGCACATCGGTGCGCCCCTACGGGGGATTGGGAAACCAGGGGCGATCGCCTTTTTTGATGACCTGTGTTGATGGGCACGGTAGGGGCGCACCGATGTGCGCCCTTGGCGTTTGGGCGATCGCTGATAACAAAAAAACCTCCGAGGTTTCTATAAACCTCGGAGG
>DATNOW010000456.1:0-2069 GCA_036703515.1 Chroococcidiopsis sp. | reverse complement strand
AAATCTCAGTTTTGCCTGAGTTTAAAGGCAGGCATCGTTCCGGATGTGTGTAAAAAAACGTGAATCTTAGTGTGACTTAACTCTCCTAGCGAGAGAAAATCAGCGTTTTTTGATTCCATTCCTCCTATATCGATACTCTATGGATGCCTCGAATATGTCGTCAAACTCCTTGGGACATGCTTCAGAATCGACGCCGCGAGAGCGTTTACAGGTTCAGAAACAGCCCTTAGCCGATGACGATATCGAAGAACATGGAGCATTTGCAGAAGCAGCGCTGGCGATGATTTTGGCCGATGCCGACCAGGCGATCGCCCTGCTTTCTAAAGACTTAAACGTAATCCGCTACAGCCAATCGCTGCTGCGGCTGTGGCGCTTATCACCCCACTGGCTCGACCAGCAGCCCTGCCTTAGCAGCCTGCTCAATGAACTGGTGGCCCTCAACTATTGGTCTGAAAGCGCCAAGTCTGAACTGCTCAAGCAGCTTCACGCACCGCTGCCCACCACCCGCCAGGTTACCCTAACCATCACCCAGCAAGACGGCACGGTGCTCGATCTGCGGATGCGGCAGATGCAGGCTGGGCAGTGGGTGCTAATCATTAACCGTGCGGCTTCCTCCTACCTTGGCAACCCCAACCTAGGCGTTCACCCCCTAGACCTGAACCCGGGCATTCACCATACCGTCCGCCACTCTACAGAATGGCCTCAGTCGCTGATTATGACCGAGGGCGGCGATCGCCCCACAGCCACCCCTGCGACCGATACAACCGATGCGACTGATGCGACCGATGCGACCGATGTACGCTATCCCAGTCATGCCAGCGAAGCGTCGTACCGCGATATCGTCGAAGAGCAGACCGAATTAATTGGCCGGTTTCTGCCCGATAACACCGTCACCTTTGTTAATGAAGCGTTTTGTCGCTACTTTGGCGTGAGCCGCGAGGAGGTGATCGGTAAAAGCTTTGATCCCGTTATTCATGAAGACGATCGCGCTCGGGTGCGCCAGCTCGTGCAATCGCTCAGCCCCGAAAACCCGATTTTACTGATTGAAAACCGGGTGCTCGTCAATGGTCAAGTCCGCTGGACGCAGTGGATCGACCGCATGCTCTACGATGACCAGGGCAATGCCGTCGAATGCCAAGCCGTAGGGCGCGACATTACTAAACTAAAAACCCTAGAGGATATGCTGCGCCTGACCAATCAGGAGTTGGCGCTGATGATCGAAACCCAGTCGGCAAAACTGAAAGATGCGATCGACCAGCTCAAAGCAGAAACCATCCAGCGCGAGCAAACCAACGCCGCCCTAATGGAAAGCGAAGTCCGCTACCGCTCGGTCGTCGCCGCCCTGCAAGAAGGGGTGATCTTGCAAGATGCCGAGCATCGGATTTTGACCTGCAATGCCAGCGCTGAGCGCATTTTGGGCATGACCATTGAGCAGTGTCAGGGACGATCGTTTAGCGAATTGGCGCTCTTTGTCATCCAAAAAGACGGTTCTCCGTTTCCCAAGGATCAGTATCCAACCCGCGTCACCCTCAACACCGGCGAGCCATGTTCAGAGGTGATCATGGGGTTTGTCAGAAATCCGAGCGAAGTCTGCTGGCTGCGGGTCAACACTCAGCCGCTGATCCACGAAGGCGAAACGCAGCCCTATGCCGTGGTGATTTCATTTATCAACATTACCAAGCGGCTCCAGGTCGAAGAGCGTCTGCGCCTGTTAGAGTCGGTGGTGGTGAATGCCAAAGACTCGATTGTGATTACCGATGCTAGCCCACTGGAAGCGGACGGCCCCCATATTCTTTACGTGAATGATAGTTTTACCCGCCTGACGGGCTATAGCCCCGAGGAAGTGATTGGCAAAAATCCACGCCTGTTGCAGGGCGATCGCACCGACAAGGCGACGCTGCAAACCATCCACACGGCGCTCGCAGCCCGAGAGCCCGTCATGGTAGAAATCGTCAACTACACCAAAGATCGGCGCGAATTTTGGACAGAGCTAAGTATTGCCCCGATTATGGATGAGCGCGGCACCCACACCCACTGGATTGCCATTCAGCGAGATATTACCCAGCGTA
>DATNOW010000455.1:0-7379 GCA_036703515.1 Chroococcidiopsis sp. | reverse complement strand
CTGTTGGTGCTGTCGGTTGGTTGACAGCGGCAGGGGGAGAATATTGACTGGGCGGCAGACCGGGGGGAGGTGGCAATCCATCTACCACCTGCTGGGCAAGCAAAAACCGTCCGGTGAGCGGATCGGCCCAGGCGCTCTTGGGGTTAGCCAGGCTAGCCCCCAACCCCAGCATGACAGAGAGAACTAAAACCAGCCTGCGTTGAGTCAGCGTCATGACAATTTGAGTATTGTTTGATGAGTATTGCTTGAATAGCGTGAGGAGCGTTGAACGATGAATCATTATGCCACCGCTACTTTAGAAAGGGCCAACAAAGCAGGAACAAATTTTCAATTGGGGATCTGCAAGCAAATCCTATCTCCATTTGTAGGGTGCGGTGAGGCGATCGCCCTAACGCACCCCAGCTATTTGATGTTCGTGCTAGCCCTTAACCTACTCAGCCCGCTCACTGACGATGGCGAAAGTTGCGCGTTAGCCAGCGGCTTCTGCACCCAAATGTTAGCCTAGAGAAATAGATTTATCTCAATTTCCTCGGAAATTAAGGATCGTGGATTCAGTAAAGCCAGATTCTTGTTTTTTGAAGGTGCGGATCCGCTTCGCTTTCAAAGAATAACCTAGGGTTTTGATGAAATTCGCCATCCTCAGCTCAGATCTATAGGCGATCCAATCGAGTTGGCGAGGATGGGTCGGATTCGTAATCTTTGTCGGATTCGTATTTTTGCTCAAATTTCCAGATATGAACAAAGTTGTGGTCGGGCTTTCCGGCGGGGTAGACAGTTCAGCGGCGGCGGCGCTTCTCCATCACCAAGGATATGAGGTGGTGGGGCTGACCCTATGGCTGATGAAAGGCAAGGGGCAATGCTGTTCAGACGGCATGGTAGACGCGGCGCGTCTATGCGAAGAGTTGGAGATTCCCCACCATGTCGTCGATAGCCGGGCGGTGTTTGAAAAGCATATCGTTGACTATTTGGTCAGCGGCTATGGTGCGGGCATTACGCCACTGCCCTGCTCGCAGTGCAACAAAGCCGTTAAGTTTGGCCCTATGCTCGACTATGCCAAAACCGAGCTTGGCATTGACCGGATTGCGACGGGGCACTATGCCCGCGTTGCCCATGATCCGGCGACCGGGCGCTATCAACTGCTGCGTGCGGTCGATCGCACCAAGGATCAGTCCTATTTTCTCTATGATTTGCCCCAGGCGGTGTTGGCGCACGTGCTGTTTCCCTTAGGCGAGCAAACTAAGGTAGAAACGCGACGGGTGGCCGCAGAGTTTGGGCTACACACTGCCGAAAAGCCCGAAAGCCAAGATTTGTGCCTGATCGAGGCGCATGGCTCGATGCAGACTTTTCTAGATCAATATCTAGCGCCCAAGGAAGGGGATATTGTCGATCGCAATGGGCAGGTGTTGGGACGGCATAATGGCATCCATCACTATACGATTGGGCAACGCAAGGGCATTGGGATTGCGGCCGATCGCCCCCTCTATGTGATTGGCATTGATGCAGGGCGAAACCAAGTGGTAGTGGGCGATCGCACCGATGCCCAAAACCCGGAATGCACCGTGCAGAACGTCAACTGGGTTTCTATCGACGCGCCCACTGCGCCGATTCGAGCCCAGGTGCAGATTCGCTATCGTTCGCCCGAAGTGCCGGCCACCGTGATCCCGCTGGAAAATGGTCGGGTGCGCGTTGTGTTTGATGAGCCGCAGTTTAGCATCACCCCCGGTCAAGCCGCCGTTTGGTATGACGGGGATGTGGTCTTGGGGGGCGGGCTGATTGAGGTCAATCGAGCTGAGTGAGATAGCGTTGCTAGTCTCGTGGCATGACAGGCTACGGGATTAGCCGCGCTGCACCATCTGCTTGATTGCCTGCACGATCCCCTGCGCTTGCTCACCCGGCAACACCAGGTGGGTAGCAATTTTCCCCAGCAGAAGAGTCACGAGCTTGGCCCGCTGGCGCAAAAACGATGGGTTGTAATAGGCGGCTGTGCCCAAATAGCGCAGGGCTAAGGCACTCGTGGCGCGGTTTGGAGAGCCCTCTAGGGCTTGAAACGTGAGGTATTGGTAAAGGTTGGCCAGGCTTTTGCGTTTTAGCGCATGGCCACTGTCAGGCACCAGGCTAAACGCCCGCTCCAGCACCTTGCGGGACATGGCTTCTTGGTTTGCCGTGTTCGTTGACATCGATCGAGCCATTTTGCGATACAAAATATGAACCGTCGGAATGGCGACAAACTCGTAGTGAGCCGCAATTTTAAGATGGAGATCCCAATCTTCAGCGGCTGTCAGAGCTTCATCAAAACCACCCACTTGCGCCAGCACCGATTTGCGGATCAGTGCATTAGAGCCATTTTCTAAAAAGTGGTAGACCAGCAGTTTGCTGTAGACATTGCCGCTATAGCTCAAGTGAATGCCCGACCGCAAAAATTGCCCCGCTGCATCAATAAAATCTGTCCAGCTATAGGCGAGCCCCGCTTTGGGATTGGCCATTAAAGCATTAAGCTGCGCTTCTAGCTTGTCTGGAGTCCAGCAGTCATCGGCATCAATGAACGCGATATATTCCCCGGCAGCATGATTGATGCCGCGATTGCGGCTAGCAGATAACCCTGCGTTGGCATAGGAGAACACCTTAAGGCGATCGTCTACGATTTCTGCCAATACAGTTAAAGTGCCATCCGTTGAGCCATCGTTGATGACAATCAGCTCAAAGTCTGTAAAAGACTGGTTGAGCACCGAACGAATTGTTTCACCAAGGGTGGATTCACCGTTATAAACCGGCAGCACAACAGAAATGATGGGCATAGTATGAGCATAATTCAGAGGTTAAGCTTCTGCTGCAACTTATTGTTTGAAGCTTATTGTTTGAAGCTTATTGTTTTGAAGCTATTTTTTAGACTCATTGAGTCTTTTCGTAACCGAGAAACGTGCTGGTCGTTGCCAATTTTGGAAATCGATTAAACACCCGCTGAGCTAACGTAGGCGAGAGAATATTCATCAACAAAAGTTTGACCACTCCTTTGTAGAGCACCGCTGTTTTGAGTAGCGCAAGGTCGGTTTGGGCTGCCTGAAAGAGAAATCGAGCCGCAGTCCAGGTTTGCTGCTGGCCAGGAGGTGCATCTAACGCTTTATAGGATAGATATTTATATAAATTGGCGATCGCATGGGATTTGAGGTGCTGTAGATCGTCTGGCGCTTGTGCAAACGCACGTTCAATCACCGTTAAGTTAGAAGCCTCTAAACCTAATAGATTCGATGACATGGATTGCTGTGAAATCCGATACAAGATTTGGGGCGATGGAACGTTTACAAAATGGTAGCGTGCGGCTAAACGGAGCCATAAATCGGTATCTTGCGCATTAGTTAATTGCTGATCAAATCCTCCCACCTCAGCATACGCCTCACGCCGGATCATGACGTTAGAACCACTGCCAATAAAGTCATCTAATAATAGCTGAGGTAGAACATCGCCACTCCAGTGAACATAGCTACATTGCCGTAGGAATTTTCCCCGATCATCTATACAATTTGTCCAACTATAGGCGATCGCCGCTTGAGGATGGTTTTCGAGCTGTTGCAACTGGGCTTCTAGCTTATCAGGTGTCCATAGATCGTCAGCATCAATGAAAGAAATAAATGCCCCGCTAGAGTGCTGGAATCCTAAATTGCGACTGACGGCGACGCCGCGATTGGGGAACGATAGAACTTTTAAGCGAGGATCGGTGATTTGCGCAACGACCTCTAGAGTCCTGTCGGTTGAGCCATCGTCAATGACGAGTAATTCAAAATCAGCAAACGTCTGGTCTAAGACAGATTGAATCGTTGCTTGAATTGTTTTCTCACCGTTATAGACCGGAATAATCACCGAAATCGTTGGCATAGTTGCTTATGCTTGCTCACTGCTTGATCAGCCGACTCAGCCGCAGGCTCCATAGATAAAACGGGCTGACTAAAATGCCGAGCAAAAGCTGCATTTCACAGGCCGCCACGGGCTCATGGGCGATCGCCATCCGTTTGTGCAAGAGATGACGCAGCACCTTGCCCGCATCGCTGACCAGATAGAGACCAAAGGCCAGCGGTCGCTGCCATGTTTTGAGCACCAGCATCCGCAGATGATGGCGGCATAGCCCCACCCCCCGCATCAGCCCCATAAAGTAGGGTTGATTTAAGCGGTTTGCCGGGATCAGATGCTCGATTTGCATCGCAGGGTTGTGCCAAATCTCCCAGCCGCCGCTATGGAGGTACAACAGCGCTTCTAAATCTTCGCACGATAGCATCGACCCGCCGACCCGTCCGGCCAGCAGCAGTCGAGGCGGCACATGGGCCAACCACGCATCTTTGCGGACGACCACTCCGGCACCGGGGGGCACCCCATTTTGACGGGGGCTATATTGGGAAGGCTGACTGCCGCGATTGACGATCGCCAAATAAAACAAAATTTTCTGAAGGTTTTCGGGCGGCTCGATCTCAAACCGCCCCTGAATCTGGCTGCCGTAGGCCCCCGCCTGGGGATGGGCCTGCCCAAAGGCATAGGCTTCAGCCACCCACGTGGGGCTGGGCAGGTTGTCGTCATCCAAAAAACCAACCCAGGTGCCGTTAGCCGTTTCGATCGCCCGCTGTCGCGCAAAGGCCAGCCCCTGCTGTGGCTCAAAACAATAGCGCAAGGGCACAGTCGTGCCCCACTCGGCTTGGTAGCGCTCGACCCGGGCGGCCGTGTCGTCGCTGCTATTGTTGTCGATAATCAAAATTTCCCAATTCAGGGATGTCGGCGTAATCTGCGATCGCAGCGCATCTAGCACCAAGGGAAACCGCTCCGCACCGTTGAAGGTTGCAATAGCAATGGTGAGATCACAGCTCATAGCAAAAACGGCTCATCCCTGAAACGGTTTATCCCTAAAACAAGGCTCATCGGACGCAGGCAAGGGCAGGTCACCAGAGGCCCAAGCAGATGAAGATAGACAAGTTTTACCCCAAGGCTGACTTGGGATTAACGCTGGGCACCGGAATCGGCTTGACGCGAAAATAGCCTTTCCGCAGTAGGTAAATTGGGCTAATCAAACTGCTGATAAAAAGCTCTAACTCACAGGCTGCGACAATATCGCCCTTAATCGCCATGTGGTTTTTGAGTAGATGGGAGACAATTTTACGCAGGTCGTTGAGCATGTATATACCCAGCATCAGCGGACGCTGCCAGGGTTCGTAGCGCAACATGCGAACCACGCAGCGGCTCAATCCAATGCCTCGGAAAAAAGATAGCAGGTAAGCCCTATCCAACCGCCCCCTCGGAATCTTGTGGGTTAACTCCATCCGGGGGTTATACCAAATCTCCCAGCCCGATCGCTGAATCTGAATGATAGCCTCTAGGTCTTCCCCAGTCACCATGCAGTCATCCACTCGCCCAGAGAGAATAGGCTGAGGCGGAACGTTATCTAACCAGGCCTGTTTGCGCACCACAAGCCCAGCCGATGGCGGCAACACGAGTTTGTTCTGTTCGTACCGGAGTGGAATGGAGCCCCGCTCTGTAATGGCAAAAAACGGGCGGATGCGCTCAAAGTTAGCCGGCGGGGGCACTTCAAACTCGCCGTGAATCTGACTGCCATAGGCTCCGGCCTCAGGATGCGCCTGGCCAAAAGCATAGGCTTCAGCAACCCAGGTCAGCGAGGGCAGATTATCATCATCCAGAAACCCGACTAAGTGACCATTGGCCTCCCGCACCGCACGCTTACGGGCAAAGGCTGCCCCCTGTCGCGTTTCCAAGCAATAGCGCAAAGGATAGGGAAAGGCGCTCTGGTAGGATTGCACGACGCTGGCTGTATCATCCCTGCTGTTGTTGTCAACAACCACTACTTCACAAGAAATATCCTGAATGTTGATTTGAGAACGTAAACGCTCTAACAGCTCGGGTAAACGATGCTCACCGTTGTAGGTCGGAATAGCTATGGTGATGTCAACCATTGGTTCACTTAATTAGAAATGCGGGAGTTGAATATCCTGAACCACTACCATACTAAATTAATCAGTAGTGTACTTCCATGAAATCGCAGAGTAAGCGTCTTCAATTTATCAAACAAATTTGTTTATTGTAGGGCGCACGTAAACGTTTTTTAATCCGCCGTTGGAAAGAGATCCAACAACTCGTTAAAGGCAGTGTTGACAGCACTATCAGGGGCGATCGCCCCTAACAATTGGGCTGCAACTTCCCAGAAAATGCTTAAGAGTAATTTAAGTTTTACTCAGTGAAAAGCATGAATTTGTCTACGTAATATTACGAGTAATAGACCCTTGAAATTCGTCCGTAACGATCATTGGTTTCACTTAAAAAACTGCTTTTTCCTATATCCCTCTAAGGATCTATACAGAGATTCAAACGTACCCATTTTTACGGAACTTCTTGCACACAGCGCTAACTTTTGATCCCAGACTCTGTATTTCTGAGTAGCAGAGCTCTATGCCCTTGGCGAGAGAAAGGTTATATTTGTGGTCACTTATCGGCCCCTAGTTTGCACAGCACTCGGCTTGCCAGCGATCGCCAGAGTCGTCGAGCTGAGGTAAAGGGTGCAGGGGGCTGATCGTTGGCAGGAGGAATCATCCCATGGGTAATCCAACGTATCAAGGCTCGGTCGCTAGTCTGCCCTTCTCGTCGCTCGGGTCTAGGGGGCAATCGCCCGATCAGCCGCCAACTCGCACTGGAGTTGATGGGTTTTGGGACGCGATCGCGATCGCCCCCACGATTGTGGCCGGCGATCCGCTCGGGCTGCCACCCGATTCTGCCGACAGCCGCATCGACCCCAATACCAGCACCTCCCCGTTTGCCGGGGTCAGCAGCGTTCGCGTCTCTGTGCCCAACGTCGGTGATTTCTTGGGATCGGGTGCGGCCATCAGCCGTCGCCATATCCTCACGGCAGCCCACGTCTTAGACGTAGCTAACGAAGATGGCATTGTGGATCCAATCCCCACCGAAGTCACCGTCAATTTTAACGTTGGCGGCAACCTCACCCAGACAATCACCGCCAGCCAACTGCAAATTTTTCCAGACTATGCCGGGTTTACCAACACCTTTAGCAACGACCTGGCAATCATTACCTTAAGCAGTGATTTGCCGGATACGGTGCCCATTTATCAGCTCCACCGTGAGGCGTTACTGCCCGGCAGCGTCATCACCATGGTCGGCTATGGCACGTCGGGCAACGGCATCTCTGGGTTTGAGTTCGGCACGGCCAGCCTTAGCACCAAGCGCGTCGGCTACAACGTCGTAGAAGACTTTTCGCTACTGCCGGGCGATTTTGGCGATATTTTTCTTTATGACTTTGACGGCCCCGACAGCAGCACCAACCTGTTTGGGGCAATCGGTTCGGGGCAAACCTTAGGCAATGATATCGAAGCTAATGT
>DATNOW010000454.1:0-14636 GCA_036703515.1 Chroococcidiopsis sp. | reverse complement strand
GGGGATAGATCAGTCAACGGCGTGCCTCAATGCCATGCTTACTCAAAGTCATCGGAAAGCATGCCATTGCCTTGGATCACTTCAGCTTCTACCGCCACCGACTCTGACGATTCTGAGGGCTCATCGAGCTCGTCGTCGCTGGCTTCACTGCCGCCGCCGACCGCCACTAGGTCGATTTGCTGGCGATAGTAATCGACGCTCTTGACCTGCACTTCGACGCGATCGCCCAGACGATACTGCTTGCGGTTTTTACGCCCCACGAGCTTTTGCTGCCGCGAACGGTATTCATACCAGTCATCTTTGAGCGAGCTGACGTGCACCAAACCTTCGACCAGCAGCTCTTCGATTTCCACAAAGAACCCGTAAGACTGCACCCCGGTAATCAAACCGTGGAAGACTTCACCGGTATGCTGCTGCATGAACTCAGCTTTTTTCAGCCCTTCCAGGTCTGATTCGGCTTCTTGGGCCAGCTTTTCGCGCTCGGTCAGATACACCGCTACCGACCCAAAGTGCTCCTCTAGCTCGCTTTGCACTTCTGGTGGCAAGACGCTCCAGTTGATCTTGCCGTGGCAGGTGCTGCTGCGCAGATCTACCGATTCTTTAGAGCGGGTTGATTTGCGATCGCGCCCATGTTCAAACACGGCATGCAAAACGCGATGCACCACCAAATCGGGATAGCGCCGCAGGGGAGAGGTGAAATGCACATAGCCATCGTCTAAGCCCAGGCCAAAGTGGGTCGCGGGCGTGGTCGTGTAGACCGCAGGCTTGAGGGTAGAAAGCAGCAAATAGGTCAGCACTTTCTCGGCCTTAGACTCGGCAAACTGGTGCACCAACCGCTGATAGTCGCTGGGTAAAACGCTGTCTTCTTGGGCCAGATGGTAGTCGATGCCCATATTGCTGACCAATTTCAGCAGCTCTTGGGCATCGGTGGGGTCGGGGGCGCGGTGCACGCGATAGAGGGCAGGCACCTGCAATGCCTGGAGGTGAGAGGCGACGAGCTGGTTGGCCAGCAGCATAAACTCGGTCACAATCGAGCGGGCCGGCAGCAGCGACGACACCACCATCGCTCCTAACGCGCCTTCGTCGTCATACTGAAACTTGGTCGAGAGGAATTTGCCGAGCTCGGGGTTAGCCTCATCGGGGAACACCCGCTCGGGCAAGTTGAGGTCAAAGGCCCCCCGCGCCTGACGCTGGGTACGCACCGCTTGGCTGAGGGTAAACAGGTTATCGATCAGCTCAAAGATCGGGGTAAACTCTTGCAGCTCGTCTAGGCTGGGCAGAGGATAGGCTGTCGCGGCCGAAGGCTCGGCGGGCTGGTTGCGCTGCACGATCGCCTGGGTTTGCTGGTAGTTGAGCCGATAGTTGACCTGAATCACGCTCGGCTGTAGCTCAAACTCCTGGATTTCACCGGCCCCGTTGAGGGTAATCAGCACCGAAATGGTTAGCCGATCTTGCCCCGCATGGAGCGCGCAGGCCCGATGCACGGGCTCAGGCAGCATCGGCAGCACAACATCACTGAGATAGATGGAGGTGCCCCGCTTTTGGGCCTCGACATCGATGGGCGATCGATGGGGAATGTACACCGACACATCCGCGATGTGGATGCCCAATTGCCACAGGTCGCCGTCTAGCTTTTCGAGGGTCAAGGCATCATCAATCGATGGCCCCGTCGAGGTGACTGGGCCATCGATGGTTAGGGCAGGCAGCTCGCGCAAATCGAGCCGTTTTTTCATGTCGGTCTTGCGCACCTTGGGGGGCAACCCTTTGGCCGCTTCTAACACCGCATCGGGGAAATTGCGTGGCAGGTCGTGCTTGCAGCAAACGATATCGATTTCAGACGCAGCCTGGGCGTCGCTGCCCAGCACCTTGGCGACTTTGCCGACGGGAGGATGCTGCCCCAGCGGGTAGCGCAGGATTTCGACATGCACTAGCTGGTCGATGGTGTCTTGCAGATTGAGCCCGTTGGCCTTGAGCTCTAGCTCAAACAGCAGGCGATCGTCTAGGGGCACAGCGCGATACGATTCGTCGGTCTGCTTGACGCGGGCGAGCACCGATGAGTTGGCCCGCTCTAAAATCAGCTTGACTTCGCCTTCGGGGCTGCGGCGGCGGCTGCCCTCTTTGGTTACCTTGATTAAGACGCGATCGCCATTCCACGCCGTATTGAGCTGGCTTTCGCGGATGTAAACATCCTCTGCGCTTTCCACATCCTGAATGGCAAAGCAAAAGCCTTTACTAGAGCAACGCAGTTTTCCTTCGACCACTCCCTCTTCGAAGACCCGACGATATTTGCCCCGCTCCTTCACCAGGATGCCAATGCGTTCGAGGGCATCAAGGGCGATCTGTAGTCGGCGCAGACTCGCTTCATCTTCACAGTTGAGCCGTTTTTCTAACGCTTTGGGAGCCACTAACTTCTCATCTGGAAAATTTGCCAGCAGCGCTGCAATTGAAAATTCCATGTAGCGATCGATCCTTCCATTCAGCAAGTTTGGTCGCCTGACTCCGCTTCAGCCACCTCAGCCCCCATACCCGTACACGCAAAATGGGGACTCAGATCACGCTGACTTTCCTCGTAGCCCTGCTCCGACGAGAGAATCTCTCTAAACCCTAGCTAGGGCATCCCTGATCTCAGTAGGTACGCATCAGTTTGCATAGCTGCTGAACTGTGCCAATTGGCACACTCCAAACGTACCTTACGCGCTCAGGATTTGACTCTCCACCACCTGAGCTCGTTTACACCCATGATGCTGGGGTCGTTCACCCGTTGCCTGAAATGGATAAACTCCCCAACGTCGTTTGGAGCCGACCCTTTTCATAGAACGAAGCAGCAATAGCGTGGGCAATTTGAGGAAAGACGGATCAGAATAGCCGTGTGAAAGTGCTAAAACTTAGCGATTTCGCACTCCATCATTGTATTTATACTTTCCTAATATGGTTCAACTGTCAAATTTTGCTGTGTTTACGGATTTATTTTGCGGCCACTGTTGATTATAGCGATTTAAGTTTTCGTTAATCCACGATTCTTAGCGTTGCCCGGTGACTTAGCGTTGCCCTGTGACGATGTAGGCCACTCGCTTGCCAATGTTAGTGGCATGATCTGCCATGCGCTCTAGGTAGCGAACCGCCAAAACAATCAAAATAATCGGCTCAACCTTGCCCTGTACATCGGTTTGATGGGCTAACTGGTTGTAGACCGATTCGTAGTCTGAATCCACCGCATCGTCCTTGAATTTCATATCGAGCCCTGACTCGGCATCGAGGTCAGAGAGCGCGGCTAGGCTCATGGCCAGCATAGCGCGACAGCGATCGGTCATCAGTTGGACTCGCTCCATGCAGGGATGGACGGGATAGGGGAATAGTTTAATGGCGATCTCGCCGAGGTCGTTGGCATAGTCGCCAATGCGCTCTAAGTCGCGGACGAGCTGCATGATGGCGCTTAAGAAGCGCAGATCTTGGGTTACGGGCGACTGGAGGGCGATCAGGTTGACGCAGTCGATCTCGATTTGGCGATAGAGGGCATCGATCTGTTTATCTTGAATAGCAATTTGTTTTGCCGATTCTAAGTCGTGCTCAAACAGGGACTTACGAGCCAGCCAGCAGGAATTTTCTACTAAGGCACCCATCCTCAAAACGTCACGCTGAACTCGTCGGATATGACGCTCAAGTTGTTGTCGGGTTGGTCGAGATGCTTCCAATGGAATTACCTAAAAAATCGCATTTAATATGGTGAATCAGCGTGGCGAATCAGCGATACGGAAGTTGGACTGCTGCCGCAGTGGGTTTCCCAACCGACTGCCTATGGCCAGAAGGGGGGCTCAATCCTGGCGCTGCTGGTTGCTGGTGAAGGGTTAATGTGGCTAACGGGTGAATCGGGCTAACGGGTGAACGCGGCTAATATTTCAACCTGTGAATTTGTGACTGCGAATTTGTGAGTTTGCGAATGGACTATCTACAGTCAGTAGTGCCAATGTTTTACTTGCCAAGAATCTAAATTTACGTTAGTAGATCTACACTAAACTGCGTTCAGTATAGCGATCGCAGGTGACGATCGCGGATATTGCTAACTCTAGTGAATCCATTAATTTTCATCTGTCTCCTGCCCATCACTTCGTCGTGATTGTTACATTTTTTATTGTTTGGCGTGGTTAAGTCGGCCAGATTGGCGTCTCGGCGGTGGACTTGTCCAGGTGGAGGCTGCACTTCTGTTACGTGATGTGACAAATTCTTTCCAGAGCAGACAACTTTATCGGACATTAGTGGACGACTGGAAACAGTGAGCAGGTTTCAACATCCCTTTTGTGCGGGCGCATTGCGCACCGTTCGGGGGGGGAGAGCCTGGCATGATCCGCAAGTCCTGATCGATAGGAGTTTTTGGTCTATGTCTTTATCAGATACCCAGATCTTTGTTGCGCTCGTGATCGCCCTTGTTCCTGGCTTTCTCGCCTTTCGCCTAGCAACAGAGCTGTATAAGTAACGCTTTTTGACATTGCCTAAGTTAATCTTTTGCGCGTCACAAGGTGAACCGTTTATAGTTGGGTTGGTTGCTAACTTAGCAGTCAACCCGTTTTTCCTATTTGCCAACTAGTTGTTTGACAAGTTTTTGGCAAGACTTGCTAGATGTGTTGCTGATTTGCTGAACTTCAGAGTGCAGGGTTCTTAGGGTGTGCAGCTCGTTGGTGGAACGGTTGCGCGTCGCCGAGAGGGTGTAAAACACCATGCCTGTGCCCATCTCTGTCCGCTTCAGGTGTAGGCATAGTGTTCTGGCCTAGTTTTAGGATATTTAGCCCGCTCTAAACGACCGCTCAACCATCATGAATGCTTTTCAGCCCGCCCCCCGTCCACTGCCGCCGTCTCCCAAACCCCGTCCCAGGAACAGCCGCCAGCGGCTTCAGCATCGTCATCAACAGATGCATCGGGCGATCGCGCGTGAATCTGGTATTAAGCTCGTTGTCAACGCAATCTTGGGAATTACGGCTGTTGTCACCCTGGTCAAGCTGGTGCCCATCAACGCGGCCCAGCAAGATAAGCTGACGTCCCTGCGCACCGAAGTCGCCTCTGCCCAGCAGCGGGTCGACCAGCTAGAGTCTAGTTTTGAACGTTATTTTGATCCCCAGCAGACGCGGCGCGTCATGCAAGAGCAGGGCAACTGGCTCAATCCCCATCAGGTGCAGGTGATCTGGGTGGGGCGGACGCCTACCGATCCCTCGTTTGCGCCCTAGGGATCAGGCATTAACCCAAATTAAGCGAATTAAATAATCCCGATCAGTCCAGGTCTCTGTAGGGGCGCACCGCTGTGCGCCCTCATCCAAGGATTTCAGGTGACTAGATTCGTGATCCTAAGCGTTGTTGGTTTTGATGACCTATGTCTGACCTAGGTGATCGATGGTTGCGTCTAGAGACCGATAGATACTCGCTATCTCGGAGCCATGGCAGCTTCGGCAGATTCACGCAACCTTCACTATTCGTTTAAATTTTGGCATAGCCCCTGCCCAATCTGGGCGATCGCCCCCGGTGATGGCCTAGAACATGATAGGCATCTTAGAGGCTTCAGGGATGCTTCAGGGATGCTTCGGGTATCGCGATCGCTCTAGATTTATCTAGGGCGAGGGTATCTCGCGGGCACTCTGTGGGTATTCTGCGGGCACCCTAGGTTCACAGCTTCAGGCATGATCACCAAATCAATGGGTTGTGATCAGCGCAGTCTGGGAGATGACTTTTCACGCTGTAAAGCGATCTGATTTTGCCCCCCCTCTAAGTCATCCCCTCTAGCTTGTAGACTCAGCTTCACTATTCACCTCAAAAACAGACCCATGAAATTTTGTGAGAATAAACCCCTCGACTCCTTACACAAACTGCTGTCTTTGCAAGACATTGACGGCAACACAGGCTTAGCCTACCTAGAAGACCAAGGATTTCACTACACCTCGGCAACCAATGAAGCCGATTTCTTTGTCTCTATGAACGGGCGCTGTCTGCCGCAGTTTGTGTTTAACCGCACGGTGCTGCTGATTACCGAACCCTACTCACGCTATCAGTTTTATTATTCAGACACTTATAAAAGTCTATTTGGTGGATTTCTGGGCATCAGCAGTTCCAACGTGCCATCGGCCGATCAGTTTTATCTAGAGCCCAGAGACTACACCCAAATGCAAGAGTTGAAGGATCAGCCCGAATATATGCTCGGGATGGTGCATCAACGCTACAAAAAACAATATCGAAATCTGCTCGGTGACGGTGAACGCGATATCGCCGTGGCCTTTTTTGATCGGATGTTTGGCGATAGCTTTCACACCTATGCACGAGTCTGGGAAAAGACCCTGCCTTGGGAAAATGTGGGCTGGAAGGGCACCATTAAAGGCACCATCATGGGGAACGAAAAACTCCTCACCCTGCGCAACTATAAATTTACGATTTGTTTTGAAAACAGCCGCGAAGACGGCTATATTACCGAAAAGATTTTTTCAGCGCTGTTTGCTGGCTCTGTGCCGATTTATTTTGGCGCGCCCGATATTTCAACCCATATTCCCAAAGATTGCTATATCGAGTTTGAGGGCGGCGACTACGAAGCCCTCTATCAGCGCATGATTAGCATGACCCCTGAGCAATGGAAAACGATGCGCGACAACGGGCGGGCTTTTCTCCATTCTGAGGCGTGCAAAGGGTTTACGTCGGTGGCGCTGGCCAAAAAGCTGGAGGCTCATTTCCTCCGCTTAAAGGATGCTCCGTCTTTCCCGTTCCACCCTTCAGAGCTGCTTAGAAAAGGGCGGTTTTATTGGATTAAATCGCGCCAGAAAAAGTAAGGAACGAGAGCCTGAACAAGATGGCGCGTTGGGTAGGGGTGGGTTTTGCCGTTCAATTCAGGTTAAAACACGCAGTCTTTGCCTAAACCCACCCTTCTTGCAGGGGCCAGAACAGCGTTCAGAACAGTGTGCAGATTGATTGAATTCACGTTCCAAAGCATCCCGATTTCTGTTGTTAGACTGTGGAGTGCGATCGCAGGTCTAGCTGACGGTTCACCACGCAAGGTTTGTCCATGAATATCCTGATGATTTCCTCCACCTTCCCCTACCCACCTAGCCGGGGCGGTACGGAAATTAGAACGTTTAATCTGTTGCGATATCTCAGCCAAAACCATGCGGTGACTTTAATTACCCAGCGCCACGGCGATGTGTCTGAGCAAGACATCGAAGCGCTGCGGCAGTGGGTCAGCGAGCTGCTGATTTTCCCGCTGCCGGCCGACCAGACCGAACGCGGATTGGCGCGCTGGAGTGGCAAGCTGGGCCGCCTTTGGACTTCCCTCAGCCGCACGACTCCGCCCAACGTGCTGCATCGCTATTCCAGCGCGATGCAAGACTGGATCGACCAGGCGGTGAACGCGGACAAGTTTGATGTGATCACCTGCGAACATAGCGTCAATGAAATCTATATTCGTCCTCAATTTCGCCAAACGGTGAAAACGGTGGTCGATGTCCATAGCTCGGTCTATGCTTGGACGCGCAACCATTTGGAGATGGGAGCTTCGGCCCATCCGTGGCGCGATCGCCTCTACTTATCGCTGCTCTATCGCTACGAGAAACGCTACAGCGCTAAATTTTCGACGATTGTGGTCACTACCCACGACGATCGCGAAGAAATGCGCCAGCTTTGCCCCAGTGCCGATTTGGCGGTGATTCCCAATGGGGTCGATCTCGACCTGTTTCCCTGTCGCACCATCGATCCGGGGGGGTATGAGCTGGTGTTTGTTGGGGCGATGGATGCCTCCCACAATATCGATGCCGCTCGCTTTTTTGCCCTAGAGGTGATGCCGTCCCTGCGTCAGCGCTATGCCGAGGCTACCTTTAAGATTGTCGGCGCGCGTCCTGCGCCCGAGGTGTTGGCCCTCAAAGAGCTACCGGGTATCGTGGTCACCGGCAAGGTAGACTCGATGGTCGCGCAATTGCACCAGTCTGTGGTCTGCGTGGTGCCGCTGCGCACAGGCTTTGGCATTAAAAACAAGACCCTCGAAGCGATGGCGGCGGGGGTGCCGGTGGTGGCCAGCGATCGCGGTTTAGAGGGTTTGGCGGTCAGCGGCGATGGCGTGCCGCTGCGGGCGCTGCGGGCCAATCGGGTTGAGGAGTATGTGACGGAAATTGGGCGCTTGTTTGACGATGGGGCGCTGCGGGCCGAACTGTCGCGCCATGGGCGATCGCTGATCGAGGCCGAATATACCTGGGAGCGGGCGGGGCAGCAGTATGAGCAGGTGCTGTTGCAGGCTCAGGATGGCTGAAACGCGGACTCATCAGCACGATCTATTTGTGGGTGATTTCGGGGGTGAATGAGCGGGCGATCGCTAGGGTTGAAAATCTCAGCGGTTCTCCGGAAGCCTAGGAGCCTACACCGTAAATAATATGGATGTTGACCGCTAGGTAGGGCTGGGCCAGTTTAGACAGGCGATCGCCCCTGAGATCGGTAAAAAACAGGGCATACTTGGCTGTACGTTAATGATTTCACCGATCTTTTGTATGATTGTCCGAAATACCTGTCATCGAGGTTTATTGGCTCGCCTGATTAATCCAACCTGGGATTAGCCGTTTATCCCCCCAAATCTCCCCTCACGCTCTCCTCGATATTTTCGATACTTAACGATCCGATCCGACGCTTCAGCGTCGCTTGGGTCAGACTCACGACTGGGAATTTAATAAAATTTGGTTTGATTAAGTTGACGCTCCCCAGGTTGACGCTCCTCAAGATCATGGATTTAATAACCTGAAATTTTTGGCTCGGGGCGATGGCGGTGGGTAATGGTGGGTAACGGTGGGCAAGGGCGCTCAGCGATGTGCCCCTACAGAGAATCGGTTGATGGCAATTATTTATGACGCATTGCAATAGGTGACACTCACCCCTCAGCCGTGAATGCGGCTGCCCCTTCCCCCGCTTGACCTGTTCTAAGTTTGGCGTTAATCGCCATAATGGTGAGGTCAAGATTGCTGTATCCGTTCAGAACTCGTGCAAGCTGCCTACGCTGGGCTTTGGATGACTATCACATTAAGAATGTTTTTGCTCAGTTTTAACTCTGCTCAGTTTTAACTATGTCGCTTTATCGCTTCAAACTCCAAACGCTCCAAAAGGTCAGGCAATATATCAAAGATGCCTTAGCCTTTCCTGATGTAGAGCACAAGTTCCACCCTACCAGCGGATTTGGCAGTCTTGACGACCTTCCTGAGCCAGATTCGGTGGATGAATTGAGCGATCTGTTTACCTGGGGGGGCGCGCCAGAGATTGATTCGAGTGGGTTTAACGCAACCAATTATTGGGAGGTCAGCACGGTTAACCCTGGAGCCGCGTTGTTAAAGCTGCCGGGGCTATACCTCAAACCCCAGATTCGTCTGGTCAGCTATCTCTATCGTGCCGAAGACAGCGGTGTGGGCGTGGTCTGGGCGGTGCCCGAAGACTTGGGGACGACGGCCCAACTCGAAAAAGTGATTGCCCCGACGGGGGGAATTGCCCAAGTGCCCAAACCCGCCGGTGTGCTTGAGCATTTTATGGATGCGGTGGGGGGCGATCGCACACCGCCATCGTTTATTGTGGCGTCGATTTTGCGGCGAGAACTGCAAGAATTTGGCATGATCGGCAAGCGCTGCAACTGGAGCCGACACCGTTTGGTCGAGACCATTCCCCCCGATCTAACCTGGCAGTGGCGCGGTGAACAGCCGAAGGATCTGTCACCCAAGGTCAAGGTGCTGCCCGATCAGCGGGTGGCGGTTGAGTTTTTTAGCTGCCGGATAGACGATGCCACCACGCTCTATCGCCATGTTGAGCAGTACCCGGCCAACAGCTATCGAGCCGAAAGCATCGATAAATCCGTTGGGGTCGCCAAGCCCTAAGAAATGCAAATTCAGTAAAGTGAAATTCTCTGGGTAGGGGCGTGGCATTCGGTCGAAAGTCTTGACTATCACCCTAGAGTCGTCTGCCGAATGCCGCGCCCGTACAGGGAGCAGGCTCGAGTTGTCGATCTTATTCAATCCCTGATCCTTAATGAATGCGAATGAATGCGAAGGCGGTGACCGGACGCAACGCTATCATTCGCGCCCCAGTCGGGTGGCTGCGTAATGGCTGGGGGCTATAGTTTGAAGCTATAGTATGAGAGGCGAACGTAAAGAATTGTAAACATGCAGGATAAGGTGGTCGTCGTTGTTGGTGCGACGGGTGGGATTGGCTCAGCCCTGACTCGCAAGCTGTTGAATGCGGGGGCTCGCGTTGTGTTGGCGGCCCGCGATCGCGATCGCCTGAGTGATTTGGCGACTGCGCTAGCGTCTGAGTTTCCGGGGCAGAGTCAGCAGATTTTGACTGTGCCGACCGATATCACCGATGTCGCCCAGGTGCAGGGGTTGATGCAGCAGGCGATCGCGCGCTTTGGGCAAATCCACGCCCTTGTCAACGCCGCCGGGGCAGCGGTGATGAAGCAGTATGGCAAACTCGAACCTGCTGACCTGGATGCCATGCTTGATCTCAACCTCAAGGGCAGTTTTTACACCAGTCAAGCAGCGGCTGAGGTGATGAAAGAGCAAAAGTCGGGCCACATTTGCAACGTGGTCGGCATTTTGGGCAAACATACGATGATTACTGCATCGGCTTACTGCGCTTCTAAGTTTGGCGTGGTGGGGTTTAGTAAATGTATGGCCGAAGAGCTCAAGCGGTTTGGGATTAAATTTACGCTGCTTTATTTTGGCGGCGTCGATACTCCGTTTTGGGATGGAGCTGGGCTGAAGGTCGATCGCACCAAGCTGCTGCGCCCCGAAACGGCAGCCGATGCCATTTTCTTTGCGCTGTCTGCCGAGCCGCAGGCGGTGCCGTTAGAGATTACCATCCAGCCCGAAAGCCACGTGTTTTTGTAGTTGATGGTCGGGACTTCCCGTCCTAAGGCTTGTGGAAATTGGTCTAAAGGGGTGATCGGGGCGATCGCCCTCGATCGCCCCTTCAGCAAGCCCGGTCTTCGACAATTCTAGGGTTCAATTCTAGGGTTCGCTGGGGGCTGGGGGCGGCGTCAGATAAACGATAATGTCGTAAACCGCCGGGTTAAGCTTCGCAAAGCTAGGGTTGTCAGACGAAAAGGGCGCATCGCCAGTGACCGCCTCATAGGCTGCCCTTTCTTTTTCGATCACGTCTTGGGGTGGTTCGAGCCGCAGCACCAAAACGCCATCATATTGGCTGAGATTGCTGCCTTCAAAGGTAATGGTGCCGCTGTAGTCCCAGCCAAATCCGTAGATTTCAAACTTACCCAGTTTGGCTTGGAGTTCGGCAAAGGTTGTGCCCATGCCAAAGCCTTCGGGGGTGCGCCAAGCGGGGCCGACATCGTGGATGGAGTCGATTTTTGTGCGGCTGGCGTCGGTCCAAATGACGCTAAAGGCGCGATCGCTGCCTGCGTTGACCGTAGTGCCCGGTTCGGTAAAGCCTTCGCCAATGTCAACGTTGGTGTCGGTTAGCTTGTCTGCGCCATAGAGGGCGGCGAGGTCGTCGCGGGTGGTATCGGTGGTGACTGGGCCAAAACTCTTGCCAGGGATGATTACGGTATCAGCTTGGCGGGTTGCCGATTGAGCGATCGCCTCGGGTGTGGCATTAGTAGCCGGTGGCACCGCAGCGCTAGGGCTAGGCGATGCAATCGGGGAGGGGGAGGATGGGGAGATTGAGGACGGGTTGGAGGGGGCGACCGGAGCCCGCGCACAGCCGCTCAACGCGACAAACCCTACCAATAACATTACTTGTGCTGATTTCAGCATAATCCACCCCCGTGATATCTGAAGGCGCGATCGCCTGTCTGTTCTATAAGCCTAACGCTAGAACTGGGGGTAGTTTGCAAATTTGTGACAGTCTTATAACTGTTGCAATTAGCTGTGCGATGAACTGCTGCGATCCGCAGCCCTAGGTATTTTATCCTGCTGATTTGGGAAATAACATGGAGTCTGTCTCCAGAGAGTCCTGTTTTTCTGTGAGGAGTCTGGAAAGACGTATTAATGAAAGGTTAATCCTGAGTTTCCTTTTGGGGGAATCCAGCTTTCGATTCGGCGTATTGTCCATGGCGCGATTGCTCGCGCACCCCACAATCACCTTGCACCTACGGACATGACGCCATTACCCCTGCGATCGCCGCCTAATCGATCTTCTCGTCCGCTATCGTGGCGCTTGTTGGCCCATCGCTTACCGCTGCGTCAACTTTTGATTGTGCCCTTTGTTTTGCAGGTCATGGGCGCGGTTGGCGTGGTCGGCTTTTTGTCGTTTCGCAATGGGCAAACGGCGGTGAACGATTTGGCCCGTCAGCTTAGTCGTGAAACCAGTCTGCGGATTGATCAGCACCTCGACGCCTATCTAGAAACCCCGATGCGGATCACCCAGCTCAATCACGAGATGATCGACCTCGGACTGCTCGATCTCACCGATTTTGAGACTGTAGGGCAATATTTTTGGCGGCAGGTCAAGCTGTATCACGTCAACTTCTTACAATTTGGCACGCCCCAGGGTGAATATATTGGCGCGGGCGACTATGGCGATGGGCAAATCAAAATTGAAGAAGTGCCCTACGGCAAATCGCGAGATTCGACGATCTATAACGTTGATGCGGCCGGCGATCGCGTCAGCGTTTCCCATCGCACCGACTTTGACCCGCGCTTAGAGTCGTGGTATGTCGTGGCCAGCACCAGCCAAAAGCCAGGCTGGAGCGAGATTTATAACTGGGACGACAATCCTGAAATTATCTCTGTGGCGGCCACCTATCCCATTTTTAATCGGCAGAGAAAATTTATCGGTGCGATCGGCGTTGACCTCAACCTGTCGAATATTAGTCAGTTTTTGCAGCAGTTGGGCATTGGCAAGACGGGCAAGGCGTTTATTGTCGAGCGTTCGGGAGCGCTGGTGGCCAGTTCGGTTGATGAGCCTCCGTTTAGGATGGCGGGCGACACGGCGATGCGGCTCAATGCCCTTGAGAGTCGTGATCCCGCGATTCGCATGGCCACTCAGGCGCTGCTCGACGAATTTGGCGATTTCCGGCATATTCAGTCGCCGCAGCAGCTTATGGTGCGCATTAACGGGCAGCGCAACTATCTGTTAGCGTCTCCCTGGCAGGATCAGATGGGGCTAGACTGGCTGGTGGTGGTGGTGATCCCCGAATCCGATTTTATGACCCAAATCCGGGCAAATACGCGCACATCGCTGCTGCTGTGCCTGGGGGCTTTGGGGGTGGCGATCGCCCTGGGCACTTTAACCTCTCAGTGGATTACGCGCCCGATTTTGCGGCTGAAACGGGCCAGTCAGGCGATCGCGGCCGGGCAGCTTGACCAAACCGTGGATGTCCAGGGGATCGAAGAGCTAGAAGCATTGGGTCGTTCGTTTAACCGCATGGCCAGCCAGCTTCAGGCTTCTTTTACGGAGCTAGAAACCCGCGTGGCTGAACGCACCGCCGAGTTGAGCCAGGCCAAAGATGCGGCCGATAGCGCCAATCAAGCCAAGAGCGAGTTTTTGGCCAGCATGAGTCACGAGCTGCGCACGCCCCTCAACGGTATTTTGGGCTATGCCCAGATTTTGCAGCGCGATCGCTCGCTGACGACAAAACACCAAGATGCGATCAACATTATTTATCAGTCGGGGCTGCACCTGTTGACGCTGATCAACGACATTCTCGACCTTTCTAAAATCGAAGCGCGCCGCTTAGAGCTGCATCCCAAAGACTTTAACGTGCAGTATTTTCTAGATACGGTGATCGAGGTCTGTCGGGTGCGGACAGAGCAAAAGGCGATCGCCTTTTCCTATCAGCTGGATGAAGCCTTACCGATTGCGATTTATGCCGATGAAAAGCGGCTGCGGCAGGTATTGACCAATCTGCTGGGCAATGCGGTGAAGTTTACCGATCGCGGCAGCATTACCTTTACGGTCAGTCTGGTGTCGGGTGGAGCATTGCTCAATCCGCCGGAGTCGCCCACCGACAAGCGCAACCCAGCGGCAGACTTGGATAAGGACGGGAGCGCCGATCCCACTGCTGATCTGTCTGTTGATCTAACTGCCGATCTACTTGCCGATCCAACTGCCGATCTGACCGTCAATTTAACGGCTGACCAGGCCAGCGATCGAATTGCCGATCGAATTGCCGATCGAACTATTGATTTAACAGATCTGGCCGAGAATCTCGCTGAAAATCTAGATGCGGTCGATGTGACTACCGACTTAGCCGAAAACTTGGCCCAGGATTTCAACACCAATCTCAGCGATGACCTGGCCGAAAATCTAGATGCAGTGTTGGCCGATGCGATCGCCGCCGAACCTTCTGTGGCCGATGTATCGGCCGAGCTGCCGGTGATTTCTAGCTCACCCCGTGTGCCGCTGACGCTGCGGTTTGCAGTCACAGATACAGGGGTCGGGATCACGCCCGCACAGCTAGAGACGATCTTTCAGCCGTTTGTGCAGGTAGGCGATAAAGAGCGGATGACGGAGGGAACGGGGCTTGGGCTCGCCATTAGCGCCCAGATTTTGGCCCTGATGGGCAGCACCCTAGAGGTGGAAAGTGAGCCAGGGCAAGGCAGCACCTTTTGGTTTGACGTGGATGTGTTGACGGCCGCTCAGCCGGTGGGCATACCCACTAGGGCTGGCAGCCTGCCGATTACGGGATATCGGGG
>DATNOW010000453.1:0-2475 GCA_036703515.1 Chroococcidiopsis sp. | reverse complement strand
GGTAATTTGCTCATACTCGATGCCGTAGGCGGCGCACAGGGCCGCAAAGTTAACGTGCTGGGGCGTGGCAAAAAATTCCTCAAAGGGTGGCTCAAACTGGGCGATCGCCAACATGCCAAAAATGCCGCCGCCGTTGTTGTTGACGAGCACAATGGTCAGGTGTCCCTCTAGCTTGTGGCGCAGCAGCAGCCCATTGGTGTCGTGCAACAGCGCTAAGTCGCCCGTTAGCAACACGGTGCTGCGGTGACGATGGGCGACACCTAGGGCTGTTGATAGGGTGCCGTCGATGCCATTGGCTCCGCGATTAAAAAAGGGCTGCAAGGCGCGATCGCCCACTTTCCAAAACCATTCCACATCGCGCACGGGCATGCTGTTGGCAATAAACACAGGCGTCTGGGGCGGTAGAGTCTGCGACAGCAGCCAGGCGATTTTGCCCTCAAATAGAGCGTCGGTTTGGGCTAGGGTGCTATCGAGCGATCGCCACACGTTGGCCTCTGCGTCCCGCCAGCTCTTGAGATAGGCTGTTTCTGTCGGGGCGGCTGTTCCTTTCGTGGCATTAGATGGCTGCGGGGATGACTGCATTAGGTGTTCAGCCAGTTGCTCGATCGCTATCCGCCAATGATGGGTGCGACCGTGCAGGGGGTCGAGGTTGCGATCGCTCGGATCAATCACCCACTGCTGCGCATTAGACTGGGCCAGCCAGTCGCGCAGGGTTTTGCTGGTGGGCATATCGCCGATCCGAATGACCACGGTAGGAGTAAGCTGACGGGCCAGCTCAGGCTGGCGCAAAATAAACTCGTAGGCAGAAATCAGGTGGGGATTGAGTGCACCGTAATTGCGCACTGGCGATAGCCCCTCGGCTAAGACCGGAAAGCCAAAGCGCTGGGAGAGTTGGGCGATCGCCTCACAGTAGCGCTGGGGATCTGAGGGTTGGGCCACCCCCGCAATAATGATTCCGCGTTCGGTCTGCCAGTGCGACCACGGCTGGATTGGGCTCCACGGCGGGGAAATCGCCTCAGATCCAGACAGCGCAAACTTTGGATCGCGTTGCTCTAGCGATGCCGTCAGCCAGCCAAAAAAGTCGGCATCATCCCACTCAACCGCCAGCGCTTGGGCATCGGCTTGGGGAATGGGCGGCAGCGGATCGCGAAACGGCAGATTGAGATGCACGGGCCCCGCCACAGGGTAAAGCGATCGCTCCCAGGCGTGGATCACAGTTTGGCGCAGATAGGCCAATTGCGATCGGGCCAGCGACGGCACCGACAGTTCGCTATACCAGTTGGGAAAGGTGCCATAGAGCTTTTGCTGATCAATGGTTTGCCCAGCATTACACTCGCGCAGCTCAGGGGGGCGATCGGCCGTCAGCACCAGCAGCGGAATGCGGCGCTCTCTGGCCTCAATCACCGCCGGATAAAAATTGGCCCCGGCGGTGCCCGAGGTGCAGATTAATAGTGTGGGTTGACGCGATCGCTGCGCCACCCCAAGGGCAAAAAACGCGGCCGAACGCTCATCTAAAATCGGGATAGCCTCTAGTTTGGGATGCCGAGCCACCGCTACGGTCAGCGGTGTTGAGCGTGAACCCGGACAGGCGATCGCTGTCGTGACTCCCAAACGATGCAGTGTTTCGACTAAAATCGATGCCCAAACCGAATTTGTGTTGCTAAAGTCAATAGACATCCAATCCACTGCTGAGGGGTCAAGGGTAAAGGCGAACTGAAGCGGCTATCTGAAGTGGCCGTCTAAAGCAACGGCATTCAAGACAGGTCGAATTTTGTTGAACTCTTTATCGGGGCTTTATCATTCAGGCTGCCCCGGTCAGCTAGAATACCTGATCTCCAAGCAGGATTTTTGCTTATTTATGCCGCATATGTGGAACGCTCACCAAAACGGTCTGCTCCCAGACATGCTCCCTCCGTCTGGAACCAAAACCTTGAGCAATTCATTAGGCTTAAAGCAAGCAGAATAATAGCGAAGGGGCCGACCGGCAAAACGGTCTCACCGGCAAATAGAAAACGGCAAACGAGCAAACGGCAAACGCAAGAGCTGGCGATAATCTAGCGGTAATCTAGTTTTATTCCGGCCAGAGCTTTTTCCGACCAGGCTGATCGGGCAACCCAGGCCGATCCCAAGCGCCGTTTGACACCGCCGATGGTTTACACCTTACCCCCAACATCCCCGTGAGGCTGTGGGGCTCATGGCACAGGCATAGAGCGCTTTACTCAAAGCGCTCTATTGGCTATTTCAGATTTACGGCAGTTGGCTGCACTATCAACCGTTTTATTCAGGATTTGACGCGACGGGCAGGTGACGGATATGGAACAGATGGACACCCGAGAATGGCTATTAACCAACGGTCTGGGCGGATTTGCCAGCGGCACGGTGGCAGATGTCCATACCCGCACCTATCACGGCTGGCTGTTTGCGGCACTCAATCCGCCGGGGCAGCGGACGCTGCTGCTGTCGCGCCTAGATGCA
>DATNOW010000452.1:0-6890 GCA_036703515.1 Chroococcidiopsis sp. | reverse complement strand
GGCAGCAGCGGCAACGACTCGCTCTATGGCGGCACCGACGCCGATACCCTGTCTGGGGGCAGTGGCGATGACCAGCTTTTTAGCGAAGTCGGCAGCGATGCGCTACTGGGAGGTTTGGGTAACGATTCACTCTATGGCGGTGAGGGCGATGATGTTCTCTCGGGCGAGGACGGTAGCGATCGCCTATTTGCCGAAGCAGGCAATGACACGGCTGGGGGTGGGCAGGGCGATGACCGTCTTTATGGCGGTGAGGGTAGCGATCGCCTCGATAGTGGCCTCGACCACGACTGGCTGTATGGCGATGCGGGCAGAGACCAGCTCATCGGCGCAAAGGGCAACGATCGGCTGTATGGAGGAGACGGGCACGATACGCTCCTGGGTGGAATCGGCAACGATCGCCTCGTCGGCAATCTGGGTAACGATCAGCTCACGGGCGGCAGCGGCAAAGACCTGTTTGTGTTTGATAGCGATCGCGCATTTTCGGCCGTGGCGATCGGCCTCGATCAGATCCGCGACTTTAAACCCGGCCAAGACAAAATCATGCTCGATAAGACGACATTCACCGCCCTCAAGTCTGTCAACGCCTTAAAAAATGGGCGGACGTTTGCCGTCGTCGCCCGTCTCAAAGATGTCGCCACCAGTCAGGCACTGATTGTTTATAGCAGCGGGCGCTTGTTTTACAACAGCGATCGCGCCAAGCCCGGTCTAGGTACAGGCGGCGCGTTTGCTGTCTTAACGGGTAAACCCACCTTATCGGCCGCAGATTTTATGCTCACGTCTTGATCCAGAAGGTCGGCTGAATCAGTCCGATGGCTCAGCCCCGTGATTAGGTCTGACGCCTTACTCCAATGTTTTGAGCAACTGCTTGATTTTGGCTCCCTGCCGCTGATCCAAATGTTGCGGAAAGGCAAACTCCACAATCATCGTCTCGGCGCTGCGATCGCCTTGCAACACCGATTGCGCCGAGGATTGTGCAAACGGTTGCGACGAGACGCTCTGAGGATTGAGAGCATGCGTCGCCTGTAGCTCTGCAATCAGTCGCTTGGGGGCAGGGTCGTCTAAGCTTTGACTCACCACCAGCCCAACCAGTGGATTTGTCCGACGCATGATTTCGAGATTGGGCATGGCGCGCATATCCATCTCAACTCGGAGCATTTTAGAACTCATTTCGATCGCGGTGCCCGAGTAAAAATGCCCTTCCCAATACACTTGCACAACCGCCTGGATTTGCTTGCGAATCGCGGCGGCTTTAGCGGGCTTGGGCTCTCTCAGGGCGCGCAGCAGCCCCGCAACAATGAATCGCAGGGATTCAAAGGGGCGATCGATTTCTGTACGCTCTTGGGAATACCACTGCCGCACATCAGAATACAGCACTAAAACCAGAGCGTCCATCTGAGCCTGCGTCATATGGGTAAAATCAACGGCCACTCGCGTCTGACTTTCGCTAATAGACTCAACCCGAACCACTTTGGCATTGAGAAAGGCCCGCGCCCCAAAATCCCCAACCAACTCTAGCTCGATCGCATCGGGCAGATTGGGCCAGCCCTCTAGCAAAATCCGCGCCCCATTCTCGCTGACATCAATGGTCTGCCCCGTCCAGGTCATTTGATTGGAGCCATAGATAATGGTCGTGAGCTTGCGATCTAAGCGGTGGGCTCGCCGCATCTGCGGTTGCTCAAACGCCACCAGCAGGGCTGTGCCAATCAGGAGCAGGTTAAATATGCTCCATAGCGCATTGATCAGCGCCGCTTCCTTGGCTTCGGGCTGCAAGATCAGCCAAAACGGCACGGCGAGGAGAGAAATGACCAGCAGCGCTGTCATCACCACCGAAGCGCGGGCCGATTCCCAGTCAAAAATTCGCTTGTTCACCGATACACCTTTGTCGGTGACGTTAAACGAACCCAGCTTTGGATTGACCAGGGCCATTAAGGTCACCATCCCATCCTGAAAGGCCATGGCGTACTCAAAGATCTCGTTCCAAAAGGAAAACCGCACGGCCTTATAGGTGATGTAGTTGGCATTCATCGCCAGCAAAATGTGGGGCAGTGCATAGACCAACGTTTCTACCCCAATCCCCTGGATTAAGTTAATGCCAAACAGCAGATACAGCACGGGGGCCAGCGCATACATCAGCCGGGGGAAGCCAAAAAAGAAGTGCGAAGTGGCCGAGAAATAGCACAATCGCTGCGGCAACGATAGCTTGAGCTTGCGGTTCAACAGCGGATTTTCAATCCGGAGGATTTGGGCCATGCCCCTGGCCCAGCGTACCTGCTGCCCGACATACGCCGAGAAGGTTTCAGGGGCGAGGCCAGCCACCATAATTTTGTCGTAATAAACCGACTCATAGCCGAGAGAATGTAGCCGCAGCGAGGTATGGCAATCTTCGGTCACCGTTTCGGTGGCAATTCCACCAATTTGCAACACGTAGTCTTTGCGAATCACGGCCGCCGACCCACAGAAAAAGGCCGCGTTCCAAAAATCGTTGCCCTTTTGCAGCACTTTATAAAACAGTTCATTGCCAACCGGGACTCGTCCTTGGGTCAACAAGTTGCGCTCAAACGGGTCTGGATTGTAGAACCAGTGGGGGGTTTGCACCAAGGCCACTTTGGGATTGTAAAAGAAGCCAACGGTATGCTGCAAAAACTGGCGCGAGGGAATGTGATCGCAGTCCAAAATCAGAATCAGATCGCCTTTGGTGCGCCGCATGGCGGTGTTAATGTTGCCAGCTTTGGCGTGCTCATTGTTGTCACGGGTGAGCAAGGTGCAGCCCAGCTCTTCGCACATCTGGCGCAGTTTCTCTCGACGGGCGCGATACTTTTCGGCCCGGCCGTCATCTAAGATATACACCCGCTTTTTGTCGTCGGGGTAGTCGATCGCCAGCGCGGCCACAGCCGTCTTGCGGACAATCCCAACATCTTCGTTGTAGGTGGGAATGTAAATATCGACGCTAAACCACTGGCTTTGGGGAATCCCTGAGATATCCACCGGCTTGCGGTCTAGCAGCTTGAGCGTTTGGAAGTACGACAGCAGCAGGGTGGCGATCGCATAAAACTCAGCGGCGTAGAGCAACAGGCAAAAAAAGCCGTTGACCCAACCATCAAAATTCAGCGTGTAGTTGGTGCGGTAATAGAGATAGCGCAGCGTGGTAACGACGCTTAACCAGGCCAAAAACAAATGGAGATATTCACTCGACCGTCGTCTGGTCTGCTTTTGCTCTAGCTCTACGACAAACCAGCCGAGGGCCATCAAAAAGACGGCCACGATGGTCTGCTGCCAAATTTTGAGCGGGGTGACCACCAGCGGCGCAGAGAGCACCAACAGCAGCACTACCAAGGAAAACAGCGGCCATTTACCGACTTCTTGGGGAAAGATGCGATCGCACCACTCCGGAATGCCCAGCAAAAATCGCCCCACAAAGGACTGTCGCCGAGGGCGGCCGGGTTGAACATCAGGCAGGGTCGTCATTTTAAGTCTCCTGATTTATCAACAGCTTTGGCAATCCGGTTGAGGTAAAGCTGAGAAACGCCGTAAAGCGCTAAGGCAATCAGCACCATTCCCGTCGGCAGCATGAACCAGTTATCCCGCAAGAACAGGGAAATGCGGCTGAGAAAACCCGTGTTTTCAATCTGTCGCTGTCTCACCTGCTGCAAGAACTTCAAACTGTAAGCATTGGCGTCATAGGGCGATCGCGCTTGGGAGTTGTAGCTCACCAACACGGTGTCGCCCCGCAGCTGAGAAAACAGCTGATCGCGATTTAGTAACGCCTGCACGGCTGTTAACCCCTGATCGGTTTGGCTGGTCAGGGCTAACACCACCCGCTGCGGGTTCCACGGCGAAAATACTTCTTTGACCACGCCTTCGGTGTCAGGCAAGGTTTGGACTTGGTTTTGCTGCCACTGGCGCGTCAAGACATCGCCCAAATCAAACCCGTCCGGCGATTCAAACACCTCTGGCAAGGGAAAGCGATCGCGTGTGCCAATGCCAACAAGATGCTGCTGATCGCGCACATCGGCGGGCACATTGCTGCCCAAATAAACCTGCTGCTTGAGCGAATCGGCGCGACTGCTGCGCCCCATCCGGGCACTGATCGCCGAGAGCATTTCCACATCCACATCTTTGGGACTGTCGGGCAAGGCGATCGCCATAGCCGACAAGTCTTGTGGAGCCGTCAGCGGAAACCCCGTTTGCAATAGCTTCAAGTCCGGCAGATGCACAACATTCTCACGCTTGAGATCAAAGCTGCTGTCACCATGCACCGTTCCCCACAGCTGTTGATCGGTGACCAAGCCACAGGCGGCCCGATCCCGAGGCTTGAGGATAAATTGCACATTGAGGCGGGTGTTGGGCGTGACCAAATTGTCGGGCAAGTTGACGTTGAGCGAGTCGCGCCCGCCGCGCTCTGAGGTCAGCCGCTTAGCCCCAACGGTGACATCATCCAGCCTCACTTCCACCATGGAAACACGGGGATCAACCTGCGGGCTGTAGCTATATTGCAGCGTCATCTGGCTGCCGCGGGAAAAGCGATCGTCGGGCAGGGCGCGAAAACTAACTTGCACCGGTGGGGCATTCGTCCCCCGCACGGTCACATCCTCAAAGGGCTGGCGGTTGACGGTCAGCAGCTCGCTCAACAAAAAGGTGTTTTTGTTAGGCAAAAAGTCAGCCCATTCCCGGGGAGGGGGCGACGGAATATCGTCTACATTGCTGACAATCAGGGCTTGCCCCGTGCCGATTTGCTGCGCCTGCGCCTGCGCTAAAAATTGCGCCGCCTTGAGCACACCTTCTGCACCATTGCCGCTGGCCACGAGCACGGGCACGCCGTTGTCTTGCACCGTGGTCAACATCAGCACACCGACATCGTCGGGGAAGGCGCTGTCGTTATCATCGACAATTTGACGATTTTTGAACGCAAAGGGCAGCGCCAAGCTTTCTAACACCGGCTGCTCGGCCGGAGTGCCAATGATCACAAGACGCTCATTGGCCTCGACCTGATCGAGTTTCGTGACCAAGCGCGTATTAAACGAACGGGGGGCAGCCAGCCTCCCGAGGGAAGCTTGAAATCGTGATGCGGCCGTTAGCCAAGACTGATCCAACGTCGCCGGGCGCAGATAGACCAACGGATCGGGATCTAAGCTCAGGTCATCCAGAAACGGGTAAGGATAACGCCCAAAGTCTAGCGCGATCGCCTGGGGCTCAAACTCTAATATCAGCTTGGAATCGGGCAAAATCTCCGTCCACAGCGCCGGATTAGCCGGATTCGTGCAGGTCTCTGAGGTTTGCTGTTCCGCCAAAATCGAAACGTCATTATAGTCTTGAATCAGATTGGGCGGAATGTTGAGCACCACCTGGCTGATTTGAGATTCGGGGCGATCGAGGGGAATGCTGCCAATGCTGGTGTCGTTGACGCGCACCGTCAGGTAAGACAGATCTGGGAGCAGCGCCGGCGAGTGCTGAAACCGAATTAACGCCTTGGCCGAAACAACCTGCCAATGCCGGGGGCGCGTAAACCCCAGGCGACTTTGGGGATAGACACCTTGCAGGCGCAGGCGATTGCCTACAATCGGGCTGCGGTTAAATTCGAGAATGTATTGATATTTCTGGGCCGCAGTTTCTGGTGGGGCCGCAGTTTCTGGCGGAGATGCAGCTTCTGGCGAGGCTGGCTCCGGCGACGCGGGGCGCTCTGGGGCCGGGCGTTCTGGGGCCGGGCGCGGGCTACTCGTGCTGGGCGATCGCCGGGGTGCCGGGGTGGGGCGCGGCCGATAGACTGGTGGCGGCGCTGAACGGCTGGGTAAGGCAAACTCCCGAATCAGCCGATCTTCTTGCTGCTGCACGCTGTCATCGCTCTGAGCCTGAGCCCGCAAGGGCAGCCAATAGAGCCCTAAAACCACACATCCCAAGCACAACAGCCCCAGCAGAAATGATATCCAACGAGGGCGCAACCCACGGCGCTGAAAGCGGCGATCGCGAGAAGTTGCTTCAGTGAAATGAAAACGATGACGCAGGAAACGAAACATAGGTGTGGAATGCAGCAGAGTTGAGCTGGAGTGGAACTAGACGCGGAGTTAGGGCTGAAGCCAGCCCTGGTCAACGTCGGCCGGCGAAAACAAGCCAAACCCGGCCATGTTTTGGCTGTAGTAAGCAGAGTCACTGTCCCAAAAGCCGTTTTGATAGGCGGGCAGCAGCTTTTGTTGTCGAATCTGAGCCGCGATCGCCGGGTCGATCAGCTGCAAGCCCGCATAGAGCATGGCGTATTGAGCGGTTGATTCATAGGTGACCATAGGCTGTCCTTGCAAATCGATTTGGGCGGGAATAGACTGTCGCGATCGCCACATCGCCCGCAGCGGCGCTAAATGCTGCTGTAAATACTGCCGGGCTCGGGGTTCATCAAACCAAATGGCATCAAGCGAAAGCCGCCACCACACCCGATAGGCATCAAATCCATAGCGGCTTTGGAGAGGATGGCTGGCCGGCATCGGCAGATATTCCCCCGTGACGCTGTCGAGGGCAATCCAGTCGCTCGGCAGCCCAAGAGACGACAGCGCGGCCGACTGAGTCAGGATCTCATAGCTGCTATCGACCAAGCTCAGCCAGTTGCGGCTGGGGTCGACCTGGGCAAACAGGCGAAAAGCATAGGGAGCCAGATAGGACGGGTTGAGATAAATCAGACTCGATTGCGGCGTCGATTGCGCCTGGAAAGCCGCCTTGGGGCCGGGCAAAAAATAGCGCGTTTCGGGGGTGTCGGCGCTGAGCGAGACGGTAGACAGCTCCCACAAATCTTGGAGCTTCGCCTGGGCCAGCGTCAGATAGTCAGGCCGATTCCACCGACGGGACGCCAAAATCAGCGCTGTAATCGCGTCTAAATCGGCATCGCTGGCAAAATTCTCGTCCAGAAT
>DATNOW010000451.1:0-2762 GCA_036703515.1 Chroococcidiopsis sp. | reverse complement strand
GCAATATGCCGCAGCCTAAGCCATCCGTCTTCTAGCCGAAGTAGAAGTCTAAAGCGATTTCCAGGAAAGATTCTACCCTTCGACTTCGCTCAGGGTGCAAGCTACCCTTCGATTTTGTCCAAGGTGCAGGCTAGCTGAGCGAAGCCGAAGCTAGCGGGTCGTTTTTTCTCAGAGATCTCCTAAACGCAAAACCCCTGAAATACCCCCTGATTGTCTACTGACGGGCTGCTGCTGCGCTTGTCAGGGGCCTTTCAGGGGCCTTTCAGGGGCTTTTGATAGGACACTGGGTTAACAGGCGACGCGGACGGTGGCATGGGAGGTTGCAGCTCGGTTACGTCTTCAGCAGACAGGGCTTCTAGTCTATATAGCGTCAGCAGTTGAGTCCAGTCGTCGGGATGCTCGGTGCGATGTTCGGCCAGACGGGCGATCGCATCGTACCAAATATCGTTTTGCAGGTAGGGAATAAACTGATTGGGCAAGGGCGTATTGGCCAGGGTGGTGACCAACTCTTGAGCGGGGGCGACGCGCTCAATTTGGCTGTTGACAAAGCTGAGTTCGGTCTGCCTTGAACCGGATTGGCAGGTAATCGAAAAGTACCAAGAATAGCGCTTGCCCAGCGCCAGCGGCTGTTCTGACGACGGCAGTTGAAAGGTAACGATGCCTGGATTTTCGGGTAAGCTGACGACCAAGGTTTCGGTCGTTAGCACCGGGTTTTGATTGTCATCGAGTAAGACAAACTGCCCCGCTACGCTGCCCGAAGCTTGCCCAACCGGAACGTAGAGCACAAAGGTTGGATAGGCCTCGGTCGTGAAGCCTGTGCTGCGTTCGGGGATCAAGGCTGTCAGCCGCGAGTCTGGGCTGAAATCTGCATCACAGGCATCGCGCACGGCCCCGCCGTAGGTGCGATTGCTGGCGCTGTCGTCGCTGCGGCGACGGCTAAAGAGAGCCTGAATCCGCTCGATTACTGACTGCGCTTGGGCACTCTGGGGCGGCACGCTGAGCAGTAGCCCCATAGCCAAAGCGATCGCCACACAGGAAGCCGAAAGGGTGCGGTGCAGGGGCGATCGCCCTGGGCGAGAAACATGGGAGTTGTTCATAGCAACAGAAGGAAGAAAGGTGCTTTAGCCGTTCTAAATACTAGTCTTCTAAATACTAGTCATACCCCATTTACCGCGATCGCCATCGCGTTTCAGGCTAGGTTGGGGAGTTAGCCACAAGACGGTTAACCCAAATCGCCAGACCCCAGATCACCAGACCCCGGATCACCAGACCCCAGATCGCTAGGAGCCGGATCGCTCGCGGCTGCACCCTTAGCGGCGGGCTCACCCACTGCCCCTGTAGGTGCGGGAAAAGCAGGTTTGCGGGCTAGAGCAACGCTGTTAAGCTTGGGGTTGGGCAGCAGATTGGGCAGTTTTAACCCTGAGGGCTTGGGCAGCGACTGACGCAGGCGATAGGTCAGGTAAGAAACCCCAACTCCCGATAGGAAAATGGCGATCGCAGGCGGGACAACGGGCACCCAGCCGTGCGTCAGCGCCAAGATCACGTAGCCCGTGCCCCACAGCACCACAACGGTGCCGCCCAGCCGGATCAGCAGCGATCGCAAATCAGACGACCGGCGGACGATAAACGCCCCTGCCGTAGACCAAGCCAAAAGCCACAGGGTTTCTACCCCCACTGACCACCACCAGATCAGCGATCGCCCATCCAGGACTGCGCTGATAATCTGGCTGGTCATTTGCGCTTGGGCCACAACTCCCGGCATTTCACCATAGGGCGTATCCCAAAAATCGGCCGACGCATCCGCCCGGTCAGTAATACCAATCAGCACGATGCGATTGCGGATGAGATCCGGCGACACCTGATTGTTGAGCAGTGCCTCTAGGCTAACCGCAGGCGCAAAGGCATTGGCATTACCCCGATAGACCCGATAGTTGAGCATCGTCTGGTAGCCCCGCAGGCGATCGCCCATATCTTGGTAGCCGCTGCCGCTGCCCAGCAGTTGGGGAATCGTCACCGAGCCAAACCCCATATCTTGGACATAGGCCCCGTCGGCATCGAGCGGTGAGATAAAGGGCTGATTTTCCTCCGCCAGATAGCGCTGGGCTAAAACCAGACTGAGAGAACTGCGCGTATTGCAAAATTTCTCATCGGCGCTCTGCATTAAATACTGCCGCCGCAAAAAGCGGTTGCCGTCATCCACCAAGTCGCTATAGCCGACCCGATCCATACCCACCTCGGGCGGGGGCGATGTGCCATCCCTAGGGCTGCCCTGATCGTCGATAAAGCTGCTTTTGCAGACGGCAATTAGATTTTGGGTTTGGCGCAACTGCTCGGCGAGGGCAGGCTGGGCGTCAAAGTCGCGATAAAAGTCGAGCCCGATCAGCCGGGGTTGCGATTGGTTCAGACGCGCTAACACCTGCGACAGAGCACTATCGGGAATGGTGCCCTTACCCGGCTCATAGTCGCGCAGCAGCAGGCGCATGCTGGGTTCATCCACGCCCACAATCAAAAAGCGCTGATCCTGCGGTTCTCCTGGCCGCAGCCGCAGCATCTGGTCATAGGCGGCCAGTTCGGCCGGTTCGAGCACCCCCAAAAACCGGGCCACGGCGATCGCCAGCCCAGCGACAACCCCCGTAATCGCCGCAGTCCGGGGTTTGATCTTGCGTTTGGGCAATTCTAAACTGGCGGCCACATAGAGCGCTTGCAGCCGCGTTGGGGCAGGGCGCTTGGTGGTCGATTGCTCTAGCCAGCGCTCGGCCCGC
>DATNOW010000450.1:0-6523 GCA_036703515.1 Chroococcidiopsis sp. | reverse complement strand
CTGGATACGGAATGGATCATGAGATGACAGATCGTGAGCAAGCAATCCTTAAGGAGCAATTAGTGAAGCGCGCAAATCAACTGCGCAAGGTTTGCGGATATGATCCCTTGTATAAATAAGAGCAACGCTCAACACTCATGCACACCCACCAAGAAATTCTAGAAGCGATCGCCCTTCATGGCTCTGTCAGGAAAGCGGCGATCGCTCTCGATATCACTCCCCAGTCAATAACAAAACGGTTTGGCAAGCTATCAAAAGAAGACCCATTACGCATCGATTACGAGGTATTGAAGGGGCAAAAGGGACGACCCCGAAAGTATGTTGAGGGTGCGGAGGGCGATCGCGCTCGGTGGCGTCAGGGCTACTACAACATGCAAGAGAAAAAGCAGGAGGAACCCTGATGACTTGCCCCGTTTGCGCTTGGTGCAATACCCCGCTGTTTGGCGAAGTCCACACACTCGAGCAGCGGCAGTATCACCCGGACTGTGCCAACACCTATCTAAACACCAGGCTAACCGAGCGACTGCAAAGCACGGGATTGACCAGTATCGCTATTGTCCTAGCCCCTATTGCCAAAACGGTTTATGCAAATCGTCAACGACATACTACCCGCTCTAATCGACTGGTTTTTTTACCGTCTCATCCGTCCCTACTCCGTTTGTGTTGCGCCCTGGAATCACCGTTCTAGAGGATAAATGGTTTGACGGCATAGCCGAGCAATGTGAAAACGTCGTAGCCGGACGGGTTGAACCGAGGGCAATATTGGGCGGATTGCAAAGAGATTTGATTGACTTGAGGGGAATCCATGAGCAAACGCACCCAACTAGAGCTGATAGAGCTTCCACCGCCAGCACCCCGGATCAGGGCAGGCGATCGCGTCTCGTACCAGCACAACGACAAATGGTACACGGGTACGATCGAAAGCTTCGCCCCGTCGCTTAACGGCGCTGACGGGGCATGGATCGACCTGGGTAACGCGATTGATTGGGTCAGGCTTGAGGATTTGCGATCGCCCTTCTGAATATCTTGTAGAGGACTTTATGGATTTAGGTTCTGTTGTAAAAGAATATCGAATCAGAAAAGGCTACAGCCAGCGAAAGCTCGCAGAAGAAACAGGAATCAACTTTACTTATGTCTCCAAGATTGAAAACAACAACGCAGACTATGCGCCAAGTGAAAGCGTTCTTAAGTCTTTAGCGGCAGCCCTAGAAGTTGATTCTGATTTCTTGATAGCGCTATCTGGCAGGCTTTCTGGACAGGTTGAAATGTTCATCAAAGAAAACAGGGAAAACGTATCAAAGCTGTTGATCAAGATGGCAGAAAATCCGGCATTTGCCAAAAAGATCTTTGATAATATCAATTGACTTGTTCGCCCTTCTAAGCCACCCACCCGCTAGGCAGTGGAGCCAGCGATCGCCTCAAGTAATCCCTTGAAGGATCAGCCACCATCTCAGCATGACGGGCATTGATGTCCGGTAGCAATGGGCTACAGGTCGAGCGGCAATTGACGTGAAGCGCTGGCGTGTTTGCCTGCACAGCGGCTTGATCTGAAAGGGGTATCACCATCCCATTTCGGCTAGTACAAATGTCTGTTGTTCTCGTGTCACCGATCGCCAAAAACCTGACGTGAGTACAGAGCGGGGTTTGGCTCATCGTCCTGATCCTGCCCGCATTGTAGGCGTTGGTCAGTTCTGTTCTGGCGATCGCCTCTGCCCTGCGGCTGGCTACCTGCAACGTATTCTCAATCCTGCTGAGCAGTTCGGGGCGGCTAATTGGGGAATCTGCACCGGGCAAGGGGGCGATCGCGCTTACAAGGTGGCGTTGCAGCTCTCGAAGGGTATCGTCGCTGTAGTCTCCGGACAGCCGAATCGCCCGACGTTCAACAGCGGTTATGGCTGGTGATTGGGTCAAGGTGATGGGCTGCAACGTCAGCAGGCGATAGATCAGCTGCAAGATCTCTGACGGCGTTGCAAACTGCTCAGCTTCACGACGTTGGCGCACGGGCACCGAATTCACCATCTCAGTTTTGGCGTGCTCACCACCAACACCCCAGCCACCCTCCCACGTCCGATAGATTGGCGTCTGAAATGTGACACCCAGATTCCAGGTCAGACCCCCGATCGCCTCAATATCACGATTAGCCAGGGCGCGATCAGCAATACGCATCAGGTCATCGACCGCGGTCTCAAGCAGGCGATCGCTTTCCTTAACTGCTTGGTTGACGATCCGCTCTTGCGCCTTGAGGATATCGCGGATGGGCATCATGGGGCGATCGTCCGCGTTTGGCACGTCGTCAGCAAAGGTCAAGAGGCGATCGAATACAGAATCACGCATAGCCCTAATGCTAACTGTCACACCTAACCGTGTGCAACTTGTTTTGCTTAATGGGTTCCCATTTACTAGTTATTGGGTTACTATTAAGAGGTAAGCAACACAGAGGATTTAACGGCATGTCCACTCTAAAAACCTTCCAAATCAAAAACAATCAACAATCCATCGACAACGCGATCGTTCAGTGCGTTGCGGCGCTGATGGATTTAGGGTGCTCATCCAAAATCATTTACAACCAAAAATCAATTCGGGTTGCCAGCGAAGAGGCGATCACAAATATCCAAACCGGAAAAACCTCTAAGGTTTCTTTCAAATTACAACTCATCTAAGCCACTTATGGGGGCGCGATCGCGCCCCTTTGCTGTCATGGATATTAATTTAAGGGTTGAACCAAACGATTCTGTTCGAGTTTTTGTCAACGGATCATTGGCTGCTGAGGTCTGCGTCAACGAATTAGACGGGATTCCCGATTTCGCTAGAGAGCTAGACCGCTCTAGGAGACTCGAAAAACTGCCTTTTATTTTTAAGTCTCATATCAAACATTTGATTGATGGACAAAACCTATGGGAGGAAGGCTTTTCCAAAGAACGGTGCAGGGTGGAGTACTCCAGGGGGCTGATCGACGGTTTCCAAAAAAAGACCATTGCTCACCCAGAGCAAAAGAATTTGCCTTTAGGGCAGCGAGAGTTACTGCCAGGAATACCGCCTGATTCGTATCAAACCTATCGAATGGGGTACGACCACGGCATTGCGATCGCCCGCATTTTAGAAGTGCTTGATCATGGAGCTACGAATTATGACGCTTAACAAGGGTGGACGCCCCGCCGGATTCAGCCCAATTAACGGTGAAGGGGGCGCAATGGTGCAAACCCAAATCAAAACCAGCCTGCCTCAGGAGGTGATTGATTGGCTCAACAGTCAGTCCAATAAGTCAGCAACCACCCGCGAGGCGTTGACGCTGCTTTACAGTCAGCAGGTTATCGATCAATAAGGCGATCGCCGCAGTCAATCTGGGCACGGAGCAAGCGCACCTCCAGAACCTTGGATTTATTCACAGCCGCGATCGCTACCTGTTGCCACTGGGCTAGGTCAGTAAGCGCCTGTTGCAATGCCTCGGACAGTTCAGCCTGATTATCCAGGGCGGTTTGCAGCTCGTTGTGATGCCTCCAACCTGCCTCGGTGCGCTCCAGTCTTACACGGGTCAGCAGCAGCTTTTGATCTTCAATTTCTTTTTCGAGGCTTTTGATATGGGACTCGACCTTGCCAAAGTTTGTCATGAAAGCCATCGCCCGGTTGACCATATCGGACAGCGCAATTCCAGACGCAGCAGCGCGGGCAGCAAGGCGATCGTCAATGTCAATCTCTACTCTCATGCTGCCCTCCAATAGCCCCTAGGCAGACTGGTAGCGATCGGCTGTCCTTTTTCCTGCGGTGCTAGCCCGACAGTTTCCCGCGCCTTGTTGATCACGTCGAGGTCTTCGAGCGAGAAAACGCCGGATGCGATCGCCCTCGACAGCGCATCGAGCAAGGCGACGCGATCGACGCTGGATTGTTCTGGGACAGCGAATGATCCGTAGCTTTCTTGCTCACCAAAATTCCAAGTTATGAGGGCCCTGATTGGGCCTTCCAGAAGTGCCTCTTTAATTTGGTCGAGGCTGCTTGCGATCACGAGTTCCAGCACCGCCCGCTGTCCCGTGTTTAGGTTGCTGTCACCTACCCCGGTGGCCGTTAAGATTGTTTCGGGCACCAAGAAACTGATCAACTGTAGCTGCTGGAAGTAGCGCAGCAGGTCGAGAAATATCTGCCCGTTGGTTTGCTGAGACAGGATCTCAATTTTGTTTTTGACATCGGTTGCAATGACCGTTTGATTTTCGCTTGACTCAAGCTGATTCAAAAGCGCTTCTGGGGCTGAAATCTGAATCGGATTTCCCTCCGAATCGAGTTCGCCCGTGGGCACTTTTTCTTCGCTTGGCGCATAACCCACGACCAATCCAGTGCCTTGCCGCTGTGCTGCAATTAGGGCTTCAGTTAAAACAATCTTCCACGCCCGCCACGCAGCAACGGCCAGCTTACTGCGCGCGCGCCCTTGAGGATCACCAAACGATAGCCAGCGACGAGAGACGACGTGGATCACGCGATCGTAAGGGATCAGAATATCGCCCGTTTCACCCTGGTATTTCAGGTTGCGAATCTCTCCCAGGTTGCCTTGGAAGACATATTTTTTGGGGTCTAGCGCAATGATGCGATCTAACCTCCACTCACTTTCCTGATCTCTGGCCGACCACTCCGAGCAGCCATACCCGATCGCGTCACTTGCCAGCAGTTCAGAAACCGACCAATTGAGCGAGCCCGCCATCTGCTCAAAGTTGGCCTGCACCCACGAGCCGATATCAGGATTGGGGTTGCTGTATGCCCCCAACATCCCAAGACCGAGCAAAACCGATACGTCAAGGGCCGGCCCCAACACCGGGGATGTCTCCAACATCAGAAAATAATCATCGATCGGATTGCTATCAATGCGCGTCACGTCGGCGAGCATCTGCTGGGCAAGCAATTGTATAGCGGGCGCTAATAGTCCGGCTGTGGGTTGGGCTGGGAACATCCTAAACACTTGGGGAGAATAGCTCAATTACAGCACGGATTGATATGATGGGTCTAATTTTTAGATGCTGTCCCTATGAGCCAACCTCAGACGCTACTAGACGAACAGACCGCGCCAATCCCAAACGAAGGGGAGGCGATCGCAAACATTGTGATCCGCGAATATGGGCACATCGAAGGACTGACCGGACTATTTGAGATTCGCAAGCAGCAAGGCATTGAGCGCTACGGCGTGGCGTTGCAGCCCTTTAACGGTCGTGACGCGCAGATCGACGCGTTGCAAGAAGCCGTTGACCTAACCGTTTATCTGCGGCAATTGGCAGAGGAGCGCAGGCTGTCAGGGCAAGATCCGACCGAAGCGATGGCAGCGTATCATCAGGCTGTGTTCATGGTGCGTCGTGTCCTCAAGCTAGGAGCGCCGGATCAGTGATTGCCATATACCGCACCGCCAAGTCCGATCGCCCTGTCACCCATCGCCAAACCGAAGCGGAAGCGATCGCCTGGTGCCAACTCAATCGATTGAGCGACGATTGGCGACAGGATTACCAAATTGTCCCGTTGATTAGTTGCTCATTCAGCAACCCATCAACCTCAAACCCAAGCACGACGGAATAGCGATCGCCCTGATCTACGGGTGTACTATAGCTCCGTCCATTAGTACAAAGTCCAAATCTAGTCCAGAGTGTACTATGTGCCCATTGCCCACTACTCTGTTTGAACTACTCACCAGCGTTGTCAACGGCTATGAGCCTCATTGGAGACTTGGCAAAGGCTGGACTCTGGAGGTGGGTGACGAGCTGCTACAGCTATGGATTGACCGTGGGGAGATTGGCTAAGATCTTTAGGCGATCGCGCCTTGCCCTTGTAACTCAGCCTGGTAGAGTGCCTGTCTTGTAAACAGGTTGGCACAGGTTCAAATCCTGTCGGGGGCTTTAGAATAAGACAAGCGATCGCCCTTAGTCTGGGGGCAGCAACAGCGGCGATCGCGCCCTTTAACACCATTCCGCCCTCGGTTCACGCTGGGGGCTTTTGCATGGGCAAGAAGTATAGGCTTAGGCAATTCCAAACAAGGGATCGTCTGCCCAAGGTTGCAGGCGATCCCCATGCCAGTATTGTTTTTGCCGCTTTAGACTTTCCCTAAAAGCCGGATAGCAACCTTTTTCGCCCGTCAAACGCTGAATTTTTTCCTCTCCATATTGCCAAGTTACGTTTCCGTTTTTGGCTAAATCCATTGCATAGTTGCCATCCAAGCTAACAACATTCATCAGCTTGCCGTACCTTGCTTGGTCTTTTGGCGATCCCCCTAGCAAATGCACAGGGCGATCGCCAAACCATTCTGGCTCTATGGGCGTCCCCCCGTGCGATGTTGGGATCGAATATGCTAGCCAAAAACCGTTTGGCAACCAAGACTTAACCTTGGGTATTAATAATACCCGTCCGCAATACTGACTCAACTCTCTAGCTTGCTTCAAAATTCGAGGCAAATCATCAATATTCATAATGTCTTGGGCTGTTGCAATTAACGGTTTGTGTTTTTTTACCGCCTCTAAATGACGATCATGGTCATAGTTTAGATATTCGTTATCGATCA
>DATNOW010000449.1:0-12719 GCA_036703515.1 Chroococcidiopsis sp. | reverse complement strand
GCAAAAAAGATCACTGCATTGAGCGCAAAGCCAATTACCAAGGGTCTAAACTGATCGGGAAACTGGGGCGGAAACTGCCCCGGAAATTGCCCTGGAAATGGGTCAAGCGGCGGATTAGCGTGCGGAGAAACGGGCGTCCCTGGGATCGCTCTGGGAACCGGCGCGGGGCGAGGAAAATTGTGATGGTTGGGGCGATCGCCAAACCCACGAAAGCCAAAATTTTCGGCCCGTCGCAGCAGCCCAAACAAAAACAGCGCAAAAGTGGTGCCGGCCACAGCAAGCCGCCCCCAGCGCCCAAACATCAGACAGCTGCGAATCAGCACCACCAGCAGCAGCAGCGGAAATAGCTGCAGTCCACGAAACCGGGTTGTGCTGATCAGCACAATCAGCAAAAGTTCGAGCACCGTATAGGCGACTTGCAGCCCAAGGGGACGCTGCGGAAGGCGCAGCCCCATGACCCCAAACCCGACTAAAAACAGCACGGTAACCGCCGCCGGACGGGCGGAAGGGGCGGCTGAGGCTGCGACCAATTCGGCAATAATCACACCCACAATCAATACCCATTCCAACTGCAACAAAAACGGAAAAGGATGGCTTTTGGGCTGAATATAAAACGGCAGCGCAGGGTGGGTCATGGGTCAAAAGACAGCAATGGCAACAGACAAAGGCTGTTGCTTCCATTAAAGGGCAATCTCCTCGGCTTGGATCGTGACAAAAGTCATGCTTCAACTCATGACCTTTGGGACAGGCGATCGCCCCTAGGCAATTCCTAAGATTGAAGCATCTCAAGCATCGTTCGAGACAGCACAACACACGTTCCTCTAGGAGTCGATATGAAATTTTCTTCTGCAATGATGGTGGCTGGGTTAGCGGCGATCGCCATGCTCGCAACCCCCCTTGCCAGTAAAGTAATCGCCCAAGACGGCCCCCCGCCCGGGCCGCCGATGTTTGAAGAACTCAACCTCACCGAAAGCCAGCGCACTCAGCTAGAGCAAATTCACCAGAACACCCGCACCCAGATCGAAAATCTGCTGACCGAGCAACAGCGCCAGCAAGTGCGTAGCGCCATCGAGTCGGGTAGCAATCCGCGTGAGGCCATGCGGGCAGCCAATCTAACCACAGAACAACGCGATCAGGTGCGATCAATTATGGAGGCGGCCCGCGAACAATCCCAATCTGTATTCACCGATGAACAGCGGGCCCAGCTAGAACAGCTCCGTGAAGAACACCACGGCGACGGGCCTCGCGGTGGTCGCCCCCATGATGGCGGCGAGCGGATGCATCGCGGCGATCGCCCAGCCCAAGGCACCCAAAGCAACTAGACTGCGCGACCCCATCGCCTCGCCTCGCTGCGATCCACCGCTCTAAACACACCCCACACCCCAACAGAGGGCGATCGCCCTTTGCTGGGGGCTATTTTTTGGGGACTATTTTTCATCGGATGTCTTTGCCATAGATCACTGCCACAGATCACTGCCACAGATCACAAGATCACAACGAATATGTCTAAGCGTAACAATCCGTGTCAAATCCTTAGCCCTAACGATATTCCTATAAATTTTCCTAACCGGAATCAATTGCCAAGTACAGCACGCGGTAATCTGAGATCAAGCGATCGGAAGCAGCGTTTTCAAACCTCAACATCTGCCAATCGGCACAACTCTGCTCCTCTGTTTCCCGCTTCATCGACTAACAGTTACAATCGTTCTCCGCTGTTCAGCCGTCAGCTTCATATTGGCTCCAGTGCTGACTTTTGACTCCAAACTATCTTCAGTCAAAGTGGTACTAACACCATCATCTTGCTCAATCGAAATACTGATTGCTGAACATTCTGTAGCTGGGGGTTTAGTTTGCATTGCGATCGCTAAACCAACGCTCAAATTTCTGCTCTTGTCGCCTATCAGCGAGGGATTTGTATGTCTGAAAGAGTATTGTCTGGGTCACGAAACGTGGCGATTGTGGGTCCATATCTGAGTGGCAAAACGACCCTGTTAGAAAGTCTTTTGTCTGTGACTGGAGCGATTTCCCGCAAAGGCAGAGTTGCTGATGGCAACACCGTGGGAGATGGATCTTCAGAAGCCCGCGATCGCCAGATGACTGTAGAGATCAATGCCGCCAGCACTGAGCATGGCGGCATTCATTTTACGTTTTTAGATTGTCCAGGCTCCGTTGAATTTGCCCAGGAAACCTATAACGGGCTAGTGGGTGTCGATGCCGCGGTTGTGGTTTGCGAACCCGATTGCAGCCGTGTGTTAACGCTAGCGCCGCTATTCCAGTTCCTGGACGATTGGGAAATCCCCCATTTAGTTTTTATCAATAAGATGGATCGGGCCCACGACTCCTTTGCCAATATTTTGCAGGCATTGAAGTCTGTTTCGAGCCGCCCCCTCGTGCTACACCAATATCCCATCGGGCAAGGCGAACAGGCCCAGGGCTTTATCGATTTGGTCAACGAGCAGGCCTATCAATATCATGCCGGCGCACCGGCCGACCCGATTCCGCTGCCACCCCACCTCAAAGAGGCAGAGCATCTGGCCCGCCAAGAAATGCTGGAAACCCTAGCCGATTTTGATGACCACCTGCTCGAAGAATTGCTCGAAGACATCAACCCACCGGAAGACGAGATCATCACCGATCTGAAGATGGAGCTTGGGGCCGACTTGATCGTGCCGGTGTTTGTCGGGATCGCTGAGAAAGATTTTGGCGTCCGTCCTTTGCTGAATGCGCTGGCCCGCGAAGCCCCTGAACCCGAAACCACGGTAGAACGCCGGGGCATCAAGCTCGACGCCCATACACCCTTGGCCCAGGTGCTCAAAACCTACTACACGCCCCAAGGCGGCAAGCTGTCGCTGGTGAGGGTATGGCAGGGCACCTTAACCGACGGGCTGACCCTCAACGGAGTGCGGGCCAGCGGCCTCTATCGGCTGATGGGGCAGCAGCAGGTCAGCATTACCACCGCGCCCGCAGGTAGCATTGTGGCCCTCGGTCGCCTAGAGGGCATTAAAACAGGGGAAACGCTCAGCGCCGACCCGCAGTTGGCCAAGACCTTGCCCAAGGCCGAACAGGTGCCGCCGGTCTATGCCTTGGCGATCGCCCCCGAAAAGCGCAGTGACGAAGTCAAGCTCAGCGCTGCCCTGACCAAGCTTTTAGACGAAGATCCGTCGCTGTTTTGGGAACAGCATGGCGACACCCACGAAGTTATCTTGTGGGGGCAGGGCGACATTCACCTGCTTGTCACCCTCGATCGCCTGCGGCGCAAATACAACCTGCCCATGGCCACCCATCTGCCCCAAGTGCCCTACAAAGAAACCATCCGCAAAGCCGCCCCCAAAGTGCACGGGCGCTATAAGCACCAAACCGGTGGGCATGGTCAGTTTGGCGATGTCTATCTAGAAATTAAGCCGCTGCCGAGGGGAGAAGGGTTTAACTTCAACGAAACGATTGTGGGCGGCGTGGTGCCCCGGCAATATATCCCCGGTGTCGAAATGGGCGTGCGCGAATTCCTCTCTCACGGGCCGTTGGGCTTCCCGGTGGTGGATGTGTCGGTAACGCTCAAGGACGGGTCGTATCACAACGTAGACAGTTCTGAGCAGGCCTTTAAGCAGGCGGCCCGGATAGCGATGCAGGAGGGTATGGCGCAGTGTGAACCGCTGCTGCTAGAGCCGATTGTGCTGATTGCCATCTCGGTGCCCAATGAGTTTACCTCCAGCGCCCTGAAATTGGTCAGCGGGCGGCGCGGGCAGATTTTGGGCTATGAGCCCAAACCCAACTGGCGCGGCTGGGATGAGGTGCAGGCCCAGATTCCACAGGCTGAAATGCACGATCTGATCGTGGAGTTGCGATCGCTCACCATGGGCGTCGGCTCCTTTAACTGGCAGTTTGACCACCTGCAAGAGGTGCCCGATAAGGTAGCCGAACGGGTCTTGGCCAAGCCCAGCGGTGGCAATGGCAGCAGCAACGGCAACGGCAAACGCTAACAGACCAACACGTAGGGTTTCTTCAATCCCCCAGGGTGACCGCGCAGAATAGCGCCCACCCTGGGGCTTTTTAGGGTTTTGCATGTTTTGCATTAAGAGCATTAAGATATGTTATTGGCTGTGCGGCGATCGCCTGCCCGATGGCCAACCCTGCGGCCAATTTTGCGGCAAATCCGGCAGGGGGTGACCTATTGACATGACCCGTTGACCTGACCCGTTAACCTATCGTTTGGCGCTGAGCCGATTCAGTCAGGAGTGGCGAAAAAATGGCGAAAAAACAAAAATATCCCCACCTAGTCGGCTCCAAGTGGACAGCCTGTGAGGCCGTGATGGGCTGGCGACACTTTCAAGTCGTCAACCGCAAAAATCAGGGCAACTGGGTCTTTGCCGAACTTGTCGCCGCCTGTGATGCCGATGTGCGGCTGTGGCTCAACGCCAAACTATTGAAAGATCGGCAGCTTTGGCAAGCGGGCTGGAAATCGCTGCAAGAGGCTGCCGAGCGTGAAGAAGAAGAATCGCAGATCCGCTTAAAAATTCCTTCTTCGGTAGGATGACGCCTTGAATAAAAACCTCAGACGCCAATCGCCCGAGCGTTTGCCCCGACCGGCGATCGCCCCTCGCAAAACCAGCCGCCTCGTCAACCCCTCGGGGGGTGTCGAGGTCATTCGCCTGGGCACCAAATTTTCGCTGTGGAGCGATCTCTACCACTCTTGGCTGACCATCCCCTGGATTGGCTTTTTAGGGCTGATCACCCTGCTCTATCTGGCCGCCAATACCATTTTTGCGCTCCTCTATTTGGCCGGCGGCAATGGCATCGCCAACGCTGAGCCAGGCTCCTTTACCGACGCTTTCTTTTTCAGCGTCCAGACGATGGCCTCCATCGGCTATGGCGCAATGTATCCCGACACCCTTTACACCAACATCATTGTCAGCATTGAGGCCCTGGTTGGGCTATTGGGCATCGCCATGGCCACTGGGCTGATGTTTGCCCGATTTTCTCGCCCCACCGCGCGGGTGTTATTTAGCCGCCTCGCCGTCGTGTCCGCCGATCAGGGCGTGCCCACGCTGATGTTTCGGATGGCCAATCAGCGCCGCAACCAAATTTTAGAAGCTCAGGTGCGCCTGACGTTGGTACGCAATGAGGTAGACGACCACGGGCGATACATCCGCCGATTTTATGACCTCCGCCTAGCGCGATCGCAATCACCGATTTTTGCCCTCACCTGGCTGGCCATGCACAACATCGACGAAACCAGCCCCCTCCATGGGCTCACCCTCGACGACCTCGACGCCACCGAAGCCGAGCTAGTAGTCACGTTAACGGGCATTGACGAAACTTTTGCGCAGACGATCCACGCCCGCCATTCCTACATTGCCTCAGAAATTTTCTGGCATCACCGCTTTGCTGACATTCTGCACCACACTCCAGAAGGCTATCGGGCTGTTGACTACAGCCGATTTCACGACATTCTGCCCCTAGTGGATGACGCCCCCGAGCAGATCCCCAATCATGCCCAAAACTCCCACGAGCGCCGCTAAACTGATCCCACTTTGCGTTGATTTGTGACGGGCAATGCGATCGCCCTGTGTCGACTACATCAAGTTATCAGACGGTTTATTAGTGTTTTGTAACTCTTATATCGTCTTGTGTAATCCACTACTCTATAGCGAATTTAAACCGCTATCGTGGGTAGTGCATAGAGCAACACTGCTAACGATAGACAAACCACATGACCCCTCTTTTGCTACGCAAACTTTGGTCTTTAGTGGAACGCACGCATCCCGGTGTTCTTCTAAATCTAGACGATGAAAGTCTAGTGCAATGGCTGCTGCGCCATCTGCGTTCAGAGCAATTCCTCGATCACACAGAAACTGATGCTCTCCTCAGATACATCAATTCCCACGTGACTCTCATCCGCGACTTAGCCGAAGCCCGGTAGGCGATCGCCCAATCGTCTGCCGTCGTCTTCCCCCTTTAGCTCCCTTGAGCGCAATTTGTTTTTGGCAAACCCGACTGCGACTCAACCTGGCGAACCCGATGCGAGTTCGCCCATTTTCCATAGGGCTTATTAATAGAGTTTGTTAATAGAGCGTATTAATAGGGCTTATCAAAATCACAAGCTCACCCCCCGCTCGGGTAAATCACGAGTCCCCATCGCCTTGGCGTTGACAAATGCCAAGGCTTTTGCAAAACGGTACATCGTGATACAAAAAGAAATTCGAAACCAGTAGACTGTTAAAAAAGTTCAGCGCGCTGGACTGAGAGTAACAAGTCCCTACAGCCAGCGCTGGTTGCCTAACCTGTTACTGATTGAAACAGAGCACTCGTTCTGTCTCACCTTCCAGTATTCTGTTTAGGCAGATGGACGCATTGTGTAAGAGCGTTGCTTTTTGTAACTGATTCTTGTACCGAAGCGTCTAATTCTGGTAATAACAATTTCTTTTGTTGAGAAGTGAGTGAGATGACTATGCGGAAATGGGGTTCTTTGTTGTTAGCTGTATCCCTTTCAGTAACAGCACTATCAGCGTGTACCGCTCCTGCCCCTACAGACTCTGCGGCTTCTCCATCTGGTGATACTGCGTCCCCAGCTGGATCAGCGAGCCGTCTAGACACGATCGTGTCTCGCGGCAAGCTTATTTGTGGAGTTGAGGGCACCATCCCCGGATTTAGTTTTGTTGACTCTAGCGGTAAGTACTCCGGTCTAGACGTCGACATTTGCCGGGCTGTGGCAGCAGCAATATTTGGCACGTCAGAAAACATCGATGACAAAATCGAATATCGAAATCTTGATTCGACGGCGCGCTTCCCTGCCCTGCAAAACGGTGAGATTGACATGCTCTCCCGTAACACCACCTGGACCTCCAGCCGAGATGCAGCCGGTGGAAACGGTTTAGAATTTGCGCCTACCACTTTCTTTGATGGTCAAGGGTTGCTCACCAGCAAAGCCAGCGGCATCAAGAGCATCAAAGACCTCGATGGTAAGTCGGTGTGCGTCGAAACGGGAACCACCACGGAGTTGAACCTGGCAACTCGGACGAAGGAAGCCGGTGTCACGGTCAACGAAGTTAAATTCCAAGACTCAAACGCTGCGATCGCTGCCTTCACCGAAGGACGTTGCGAAGTGTTTACCTCTGACCGTTCGCAGTTGGCAGCCAAGCGCTCGGCGCTGCCTAACCCAGACGACTACGTTTTGCTCGACGATGTGCTGTCAAAAGAACCCCTTGGCCCTGTCACCGTTAACGGCGACTCTCGCCTATTTGACGTGGTCAAGTGGGTAACCTACGGTCTGATCCAAGCCGAAGAGTTTGGCATTACCCAAGCCAACGTCGATTCCAAGCTGACCGATCCCAGCCCGGACATCCAAAACTTCTTGGGTGTACAAGGCGAATTGGGCAAGCAGTTTGGTCTGCCCAATGACTACATGGTTCATGTGATCAAAGCCGTTGGCAACTACGGTGAGATCTATAACCGCAACGTCGGCGAAGGGTCTGATCTGAAGATTCCCCGTGGCCCCAACGAACTGTGGACCAAGGGCGGTCTGATGTACTCCCCGCCGTTCCGCTAAACGCGGATGCCCAACCCAAGAGTAGACTGCTCTACTCTTGGGTTGGGTTATGGTTTTAAACCATTTTTCAATCCCTCGATTCTTGCCCCAATTCCTTGATTTATCCAATCTATTTGGTGTATCTAAATCTATGCGATTGGGGCAAAAATCATTTATTCTTTGCTAGTAATATCCCTTGTATGGCGATCGCAGCGCTGCTGTGCAATGGGGTTGAAATGGCGATGAAATAGGGTATCTAGCGCACTCGTCCTGTTTCTTTAGCGACTTGTTTGATTTATTTGGATTTTTCGTAACGGTTTTTCGCAACGATTTTATTGATAACGCCTTATCGATTACTCATTGGGTCAACGATTAGCTCTTCCACGCGTTAGTTTGCGTTAGTCAAGGATGCCGATATGGTTCAAAACACTGATAACAGCGAAAAAGTACCCATTTTACGAGACGAGCGATTCTGGAACGTTGCTGTTCAAGCGTTTGTGCTGATCGTTGTTGTTGTCATCGGCTCAATTTTGATCGGCAACATGAATCGCAACTTGGCCCAGCTGGGGCGGCAGTTTAACTTTAGCTTTTTGCAAAATTCTGCCGGGTTTAACATCGGCGAGAGCATTCTCCCCTACGAAACCAACGACCAATACTGGTGGGCGTTGATGGTGGGGTTTGTGAATACGCTGCGGTTAATCTTGGTCGGGTTTGTGTTTGCGACTGTCTTGGGGGTCACCGCCGGGATCGCCAGTTTTTCGGATAATTGGCTCCTGCGCAAGCTAAATCGAGTCTATGTCGAGATCATTCGCAACATTCCCCTGCTGCTACAGCTATTCTTTTGGATCTTTGTCGTTTTTTACGGACTCGCCCCTCAAAAAAGTCCCAATGATCCGCCGGCCTCGCTTTTGGGGATTGGCTTCATCAGCAAAAAAGGGATCATGCTGCCTTGGCCAGCAAACACGCCAACGGCATGGCTAGGGCTGGCTGTGTTGATTGTCGGAGCGATCGCCGCTGTTGTGATCTGGCGCTGGCGGCTCAAGCAAATGGAACTGCTGGGCGTATCGGGCAAACCGCAGCTGATGGCCATCGGAGCGATCGCCTTAGTATCGCTGCTGATTTTGATTTTTGGGCTGGGCTGGGAGTTCCCTGCAATCAACGAGCAAAACAACGTCCAGGGCGGGCTGCGGCTGTCGATGGAATACGCCGCCGTCTTGGCTGGGCTATCGGTTTATACCGGCGCATTTATTGCTGAAATTGTCCGCGCTGGCATTCAGGCCGTATCCAAAGGGCAATGGGAGGCGGCCAGAGCATTAGGGCTACACACGGGTTTATCCATGCAGCTGGTGGTCTTGCCCCAAGCCCTGCGGGTGATTATCCCCTCCCTCAACAGCCAGTATATGAACCTAGCCAAAAACTCGACCTTGGCATTGGCCATTGGCTACCCTGACTTTTTCTCTACCTTCCAAACCACCCAAAACCAAACCGGTCGAGCCGTTGAGATGATTTTGATCCTCATGGGGCTCTATCTGGCGGTCAACCTAATCATTTCCATCGTCATGAACCAACTCAACCGCATGGTGCAGCTCAAAGAGCGTTAACGCTCTGGGCAACCCCGGTTCGGTTTTTTACAGAGTTTCACGGCTGCGGCTCTCCGCTATTGTCGATTGTTGTCGAGATCCTCCTCCCTACCGTTCTGTTTTGGCTATGGCTACCACCGTTCCATCTTTCAGTGCACCGCCGGCGATCGCCCAGATCGGCTTTGTCGCCTGGCTGCGAAAAAATCTATTCAACAGTTGGTTTAACAGCATTCTGACCGTCATCATCTTGGCCGTTTTGGGGAGTGGCGCTTTTCGCCTGATCCAGTGGTCATTTACCGGCGCAAAATGGAAAGTTATTCCAGCCAACTTGCCGCTTTACTTTGCCGGCCGCTTTCCCGCCAGCGAATATTGGCGGCTGTGGATATTGTTTGCGATCGTAGCCGTGCTATCAGGGCTGTCGTGGGGTAATTTAGCCAAAAATACGCCACGCCTGTTTAGCCGCACGTTTCTGATTGGGGTCGGCGTTATTGCCTTAGTTTCGGTGCTGCTGCCGATCCCGCTGCCCTACCGACTCACCCTGTTGGGCATCGAAGCTGCTTTGCTGGGCAGCGCCTGGCTGGGTAAACAGGTGGCCAGCGCCGTACCCGCCATTGGCGCGTGGATGTCCCTTGGCTGGACGCTGGCCTTTATCGTCGGGCTGTGGCTGTTAGCAGGTGGGCTAGGGCTAAAATCGGTCAGCGCCAACGACTGGGGCGGAATGCTGCTGACAATTTTCATCTCACTGATCAGCATTGCCTTATCCTTTCCGATGGGCGTGATGTTGGCCTTGGGGCGGCAGAGCAAACTGCCTATCATCCGTGGGCTTTCGACCATCTATATTGAGGTGATTCGGGGCTTACCGCTGCTGTCGATTTTGTTTTTTGCCGCCGTCATGGTGCCGCTGTTTTTGCCGAGCAATATTCGCTTAAACCTGGTGTTGCGTGCGGTTATCGGTCTAACGCTGTTTACCGCCGCCTATCTAGCAGAAACGATCCGAGGGGGGTTGCAATCGATCCCCCGTGGGCAAAGTGAAGCCTCCAGAGCGCTAGGGCTAAGCACTCCGCTGACTATTGCGCTGATTGTGCTGCCGCAAGCGTTAAAGATTTCTATTCCGGCCATTGTCGGGCTGTTTATCAGCCTGCTGCAAGACACAACGCTGCTGCTGATTATCGGGCTATTTGAGCTGCTGGGAATTTCCCGAGCAATTCTGGCTAACCCTGAGTTTATTGGGCGTTATGCTGAGGTATATCTGTTTATTGGGCTGATTTATTGGATGTTGTGCTACGCCATGTCGTGGGGCAGCCGAAAACTGGAAAATAGCTTGAGTACAACTCGATAGGCGCGTCATCAATCACACCGGCCACCGCACAGACCGCGGCATAGGCAACGCCAATACAGGTCATATCGGGTCGGTGCGAACACCTTTGATCACAATCTACTAAAGTCGATGGGAAACACTAGCAATGACACAGATTCAGACTGATGCAATGGCAACAGAACAGGTTGATTCCGGGCCAGTAATTATTGCTGAAAACGTAGAAAAGTGGTACGACAATAATTTCCACGTGCTGCGAGGCGTCAGTCTGACGGTGCAAAAGGGGGAAGTGGTTGTGGTCATGGGGCCGTCGGGCTCGGGTAAATCGACCTTCATCCGCACCTTTAATGCACTGGAGACTTACCAAAAAGGTCGAATTATCATCGATGGCATCCACCTTTCCCACGACTTAAAAAATATTGACGCCATCCGCCGTGAGGTGGGCATGGTGTTTCAGCAGTTTAATCTGTTCCCGCACCTCACCGTTTTGCAAAACGTTACCCTAGCTCCAATTTGGGTGCGTCGCTGGACAAAGGCTCGGGCCGAAGAAGTAGCCCTACAGCTATTAGAAAGGGTTGGAATTTTAGAGCAGGCCAAGAAGTTTCCGGGGCAGCTTTCGGGGGGTCAACAGCAGCGGGTGGCGATCGCCCGAGCGTTGGCCATGCAGCCCAAGATCATGCTGTTTGATGAACCCACCTCGGCGCTTGACCCCGAGATGGTGCGCGAAGTATTAGACGTAATGCGGACGTTGGCCAACTCGGGGATGACGATGGTAGTGGTCACCCACGAAGTCGGCTTTGCCCGCGAAGTCGCCGATCGCGTCGTCTTGATGGCCGACGGTTTGCTCGTCGAAGAAGGCAAGCCCGAAGAATTCTTCACGAATCCCAAGGAGGAGCGCACCCAAAAATTCCTGTCGCAGATTCTTTAGGATGGCGCGGTGCCTCCAAACCCAAACGTTTACAAACTCTCACTCGCCCTCGAAAAGATTGCCCGATACACTGGCGCACCCTTTTCGAGGGTCATTTTTTCGCGCTCGGTTTGCACCGGCATAGGGCTATCAGTGCAATCGAGGGCGGTGTTTTGGCGGATAAAGGCCGGATGGGCCGCAAAGCGATCGCACATTTCCTGGGCTACCCCCTGCACATCAGACTGCAAAACCACCGTACCGGCGATCGCCAAGTGCTGAGCAATCACTGCGACCATTTCGGGTTGCACCACCCTGCGCTTTTGATGCCGCCGCTTAAACCACGGATCGGGAAACTGAATCGACACGCGCTGGAGCACCCCATCCCCCAATGATTCGAGCAGGGGTTGGAGCGAGCTATTGGCGCTGCAATAGAGAAAATGGAGATTCGTCGCCCCGGCCTCGTCTCGCCACTGGCTGGCCTGCTCAACTAGGGGCTGGCGAATTTCGAGTCCTAGAAAATTCCAGTCGGGCAGGGCCGCGGCCATGTCGAGCAAAAACAAACCGCGCCCGCAGCCAATGTCGAGGTGCAGCGGCCGCGCAGGATCGGCATAGACTGTCTTCCAGTCGGGCAATGGGGCCGGCTGGCGATATTTTTCGCTCAGGGGATTAACGTGCTGTCGGACTCGAACCAGAGACAATGAACGGCGCTCCTGATGAAACGGTAGGACATGAAGGATCGTGAATTACACAAAACCGGCATCCGCCTTCTACCTGTACGGGCGCGGCATTTGGCAGACAACTCTCGGGCACCAACCAAGCCCATGACCAAATGCCACGCCCCTACGCCGGGAATTACACCTTAATAAATCCGCACAGCTAAGGCATTTGTAACCCTTTGAGGGGGGATTCCATCGCGGCCGCAGGCAGGCCCTTTTGCTGGATCAATACGCCAAAATTGCCCAGTCCCGTGGGGTTCATCAGCGAGTGCAGAGCCTCACGGCGATGGATGATATCGGTAACCGTGAGATTGCCCACCACCGCAGGGTCAGACAGCTGCATCAGGCGATCGCCCAACCCTAGCGCCATCAAAAATAGCCCCTGGGGAATAAAGCCCAGGGTTTGCAACCCGCAGCGATCGCCCTGCCGCTCTAGACTGGTGAAATCGACGTGAGCCGTGATGTCTTGTCGCCCCACGTGGATATAAGGATCGGAGTGATAGGCGTGCTGATAGTAGCATTGCAGCGTGCCCTGCGATCGCCCCCGACTATAGTAGCGCGAGGCTGGATAGCCATAGTCAATCGTCAGCACATAGCCCCGCTGCAAGCGACTCGCCACCGTAGCCAGCCAGTCGAGGGCAGCCAAGTTCACCTCGGTGCGATAGCCCTCGGCATTGGG
>DATNOW010000448.1:0-2569 GCA_036703515.1 Chroococcidiopsis sp. | reverse complement strand
GGATCGATAGCCCCGCCCATGTGGAAGCGGTGCGCTCCCTGGTCAGCGTGCCCCTGATTGGGCTATGGAAGCGGCAGTATAGCGGCTATGAGGTGTATATCACGCCCACCTTTGATGATGCAGCGGCGATCGCTCGTGCTGGGGCCGACATTATTGCCATTGATGCCACCTTGCGCGATCGCCCCAAGGGAGAAACGGTTAAATCGTTAATTAGCCGGATTCACGACGAGCTGGGCAAATTGGTCATGGCCGACATTGACACCTTAGAAGCGGCGGTAGCCGCCGTCGATAGCGGGGCTGATGTGGTGGGCACCACGCTGTTGGGATATACCGCTGACACGCGTCACGAAACGCCACCGGGGTTTGACTTGCTGGCCCGGCTATCTCACAGTCTCGCGGTGCCCGTGATCTGCGAGGGCGGCATTGCTTCCCCCCAGATGGCCAAACAGGCGATTGACTTGGGAGCCTATGCGGTGGTGGTGGGCACAGCGATTACGGGGATTGACGCCTTGGTGGCGTCTTACCATAGCGCCCTGATTGAATAAGTCGTGGCCCAACTGGATGAGCCCTGAAGTATACTTTCAGAACTGAAATGCTTCTATTTCAAGTTCTTTGTTTCAGTTCTTTCGTTCAAATTCTTAGAATCGAAATTAAATAAGGTGACCTGTTGGGTAGGGGCGGGTTTTGCCTCGATCTCGTCGGACAGGGCAAATTCATCGGCTAAACCCGCCCGTACAGTCTGCGGTTTTATTTAATCCCGATCCTGAGCATTGCAATCTGCCTCTCAAACCTCTCAAAACTACTGTGATTTTCCCTGACTTCAATCAATTTTCGGCGATCGCCCAACAGGGTAATTTCATCCCCGTCTACCAAGAGTGGGTCGCTGACCTAGAAACACCCGTTTCGGCGTGGTACAAGGTGTGCGCCGGGCAACCCTACAGCTTTTTGCTAGAGTCAGTCGAGGGGGGCGAAAATCTTGGCCGCTATAGCCTGCTGGGCTGCGACCCGCTGTGGGTGCTAGAGACGCGGGGCGCACAGACGACCCAAACCCACCGCGATGGGCAACGGCGAGAGTTTGAGGGCGATCCGTTTGCGGCATTAGCCACCTGTCTCGAACCCTATCATCCTGTTAAGCTGCCCCAGTTGCCGCCGGGGATCGGCGGTCTGTTTGGGTTTTGGGGCTATGAGTTAATCCATTGGGTCGAGCCTCGGGTGCCGGTCTACCCCCCGGCGGATACCGACCCCCCGGATGGGGTGTGGATGCAAATCGACCACCTGCTGATTTTCGACCAGGTGAAACGCAAAATCTGGGCTGTTGCCTATGCCGACCTGCGCGACCCCGCGACTGACATTGCCACGGCTTACAAAGCCGCCTGCGATCGCGTCAGCCAACTGGTCAACAAGCTGCAACTGCCCCTCACCGGCAAAGACACCGTGTTGCAGTGGAGTCCGCCCTCCCCCGAACGCAACCGTCAAGCCCTAGGCGATCCCAACAGCCCCAGCAGCGAGCTGACCTTTACCAGCAACACCACCCAAGCGCAGTTTTGCGCCAACGTGGTGCGGGCCAAAGAGTATATCCGTGCTGGCGATATCTTTCAGGTGGTGTTATCGCAGCGGCTGTCTGCCCCCTACAGCGGCGATCCGTTTGCGCTCTATCGCTCGCTGCGGCTGGTGAATCCTTCACCCTACATGGCCTATTTCCACTTCCCAGACTGGCAAATTATTGGCTCTAGCCCCGAGGTCATGGTCAAGGCCGACCACAGCCCCGACCACGGCTCCGCCCCTGATGTGCCGATGGTGGCCACCCTGCGCCCCATTGCTGGCACCCGACCGCGGGGCAAAACAGCGGCAGAAGATGCCGAGCTTGCTAAAGACCTGCTGGCTGACCCCAAAGAGGTGGCCGAGCACGTCATGCTGGTCGATTTGGGGCGCAATGACCTCGGGCGCGTCTGCGCCAACGGCACCGTCACGGTCGATGAGCTGATGGTGATTGAATACTACTCCCACGTTATGCACATCGTCAGCAACGTGGTGGGGCAGCTTGCGCCTAGCAAAACGGCTTGGGATCTGCTCAAGGCCTGCTTCCCGGCCGGAACCGTCAGCGGCGCTCCCAAAATTCGGGCGATGGAGATCATCCATGAGCTAGAGGGCTACCGGCGCGGGGTCTATTCGGGAGCCTATGGCTATTACGACTTTGAAGGACAGTTGAATACAGCGATCGCCATTCGAACAATGGTGGTGACGAGTCGGCCCGATGGCGGCCATATCGTCAGCGTCCAGGCAGGGGCGGGGCTGGTGGCCGACTCTGATCCCGAACGCGAGTATGAGGAAACCCTCAACAAAGCGCGCGGGATGCTAGAGGCGATCCGCTGCCTGCGCTAATCGCCAAGCGTTTTGTCTGTGAAAATAGCGATGAGAAAATAGCTGCGAAAAAGCGATCGCCCTCCAGATTTCCTAGAAGGCGATCGCTTTTTTAATGATGTCCAATACCGAGGCAGAATCCTAACGGCTTAACGGACGGTTAACTTACCACTTCAGCAAGTTAAACTGCTCCATGTCGATGGTGTCG